>JADGPX010000328.1 GCA_017882215.1 Chitinophagaceae bacterium
CAATAGATAATGAAACCGATTTGAGCCTGTTTCCCTCTTTTACATAAAGTACTCTTCCGCCATACTCTCCTATCCTGTTAGGCGTATTTAAGGAAAGTGGTTACTCCCGATAATACAGGATTTTAAGGAATACTTCAGTATGAATGATTTGAATAAAATGTTGTTCAAGCTTGTGAGTTTTTCTCTGAATAAAGTGCTTAAAAATATTTAAAATGATATCCATCATGGTTGAAAGTGTTTGTTATCATCAATCAAAATATGACTTAAATCATTATCCCAAATGATAACCATCATTTGGCTTTAAACCACTAATACTGAATTTTACATCGTAACCTTAAAAAGAATTGGTTAAACCCAATTCTATGAACTGATACTAACAAATAATAATAATGAAAAAAATTCTCTTTTCGGGATTAATAGCAGGAAGTATCTTATTTATACTTAGCTATGGAGGTCTATATATTGCTGTTAAGTTTTTCCCAAACCTGTTTGTTGAGTATAATAATCCACTATTTAATTCAAATGGTAGCAGAGATATCCTTTTCTATTTACATGCGTTTATTATAAGTTTTGCCCTATCATGGTTTTGGGATAGGCTTAAAGGATCGTTTCAAGGTACATTTATCATAAGAGGATTAGAATTTGGATTTGTTTATTCAATTGTTGCCTTATTGCCAGTTATGTGGATTACGTTTAGTTCTTTAGATATTACTGTAACTGTGGTGTTGAGCTGGTTTGTGTATGGGTTGATACAGGCAATTATCGCCGGATTGGTATTTGCAAAAATTAATTCTTGATAATTTTAATTTGAAGGAGCTGAAATATATTATTCCTCCTTTCACTTATGGCCGGGTGTGTCGCCCCGCATCAATAGATATTAAAGCGGGATAAAGACATAAAAAAAATGCTACTTGAAAAAGAAATACAGCAGGTAAAGCCGTTCAGGAATAATTATCACAAAGCAGCGGTAAACCTGGTTTTTACGGGTAAGTGGATGATTCAATTTCATTCATATGTATTTAAGCAGTATAATTTGACCATCCAGCAATATAATATCCTGCGCATTTTACGCGGCAGAAATCCCGGAGCAACAACTGTAAAATTTATTCGTGAGCGAATGCTTGACCGGATGAGCGATGCCTCAAGAATTGTTGAACTCCTGCGGAAAAAGAAACTGGCGGAGAGAAATATTTGTGGTGAGGACAGACGCAAGATGGATGTAGTAATTACTCAAAAAGGATTAGAGCTGCTTGAAAAAATAGAGAAGGAAAATGAACGTATGGACAAACGTCTCTCTGCACTAAATGAGGAAGAAATTGTTCTGCTGAATGACCTGCTGGATAAAGTCAGGGGATAACGGGTTATTTTTTTACTGAATGGAATCAGAATTACGGGAATAAGGATTTTCGGATTATGAATTTTAAATTTGAATAAATGGAGTTCTTCCAGGCAGAGACCTTCGGACAACCCGAAATCCGAAAGTATGTACTTTTGTATTAGAATTTACCACCATGAAAAATAGAATAGAATGTAGTGAATGCAAAAACGAAAAATGTTTTATAAAGCAAGGATGTTTTGGCGAGTGGTTGAATAAAATCAGTAGCAACAAAAACCAGTATTGGTATAAAAAAGGAAATCACATCTTCCGCGAAGGCGAACCTATTTACGGAATTTATTTCATTCAGCAGGGAGGAGTAAAAGTAGTAACCACGAGTTTGCACGGACGGGAACAGATTGTTCGCCTTGCAAAGGAAGGACAAATACTGGGGCACAGGGGGCTAGGAAGAACCTATTACTATTTTAATGCGGTTGCCGTAATGGATTCTTTGGTCTGTTTTGTTGAAAACGAACTGTTTTACGATGCTTGCATGAATTGTCCGGAGTTTGCATATAACCTGATATTTTTCTACGCATCGGAATTACGAAGAGCGGAGCTGAGGGTAAAATACCAGGCACAGATGAACATAAGGGAAAAAGTGGCAATGGCGTTCACCCATAGTTATGAAGTATTTGGGATGAATCCGGAAACAAAGATGCTGAATATTTCGTTAAGCAGGCAAGACATAGCCGATATTGCCGGCACCACGGCCGGGCAGGTTACCAGGCAACTGAGCGATTTTGAAAGCGAGAAACTAATTGCCCGGAATAAAAGAGAAATTATATTTCTGAACATTAAAGGGCTGGAAGATATTGTCAGCGATTATAAGATCGAATAAGTTAGAAATTGGAAATTAGATAGTAAAAAAGTATTCTTTGCATTCTGTTCATGAAAGACTGTAAAGCAATTTAACCCGGATTTTACAATTGACTTTTTATGTAGCTCCTGATGGAACTTTGAGAATCCAGGGCTGACTATATCTGCCGAAATATTATTCCTGATGGAGTTGTAAGAAAAAATTTCATAGAAATGAAATGTTGGTAGCAAATGAAACCCCGCATGGATAAGGAATTTCCTGGTTATCAACGAATGAATAGGTTCTTTCAGCAGGCCGGCGCCGCATGAACGATATGTTTCACATCAATTTTTAATTGTAAGGTACGGGTTCAACAAAAGAACCCGGTGTTATTATTTTT
>JADGPX010000329.1 GCA_017882215.1 Chitinophagaceae bacterium
CTAAAACGTAGCCGCACTCAAAGTGTACCTGACAAAGTACAAACACAAATCACAGGTAGATATACTCAAGGTGATGCAGCTTTTGCAGATTATACAGTGAACGTTGGATTTACTGTAAGGTTCTGAGATTTTTATAAATGATAAAAAGGCGGATCCATGAAGAAACTTTTTTGGGTCGGTATAATTTGTTTATTGGTATTTGAAATATTAAATGTGTATTTCATTATGCCTATGCCTGGCAGCCAGAAAATGAATAGTATTGATGTTGCCTGGTTTCTGTACAGGCGGCGTTGGGTATTCAGAGTTGTATTTGGATTGCTCATCGCAGCCGGACTTTTAAAATCCACATGGATGAGAAAATGGGTATTGTTAATTTCAATGGTATTAATAGCTGTAGTAGTTTATATGGCTAATTTCAAAATGGCAGCGGACCACATGTTCTACCAACCCAAAAAATTGTTGTTAGTAAATGCCGCAGAAAACAAAGTGGATTCACAACGCTTGGTTATAGGCATAATAAATAATGGAGAAGCTAAAGCATATCCTATACAATTTTTAGGCTTTCATCACCAGGTGCAGGACAGCATTGGCGGAATGCCTGTTATCGTTACATATTGTACAGTATGCAGAACAGGTCGTGTTTTTGAACCTTTAGTAAATGGTAAACAGGAACAATTCAGATTGGTAGGAATGGACCATTTTAATGCAATGTTTGAAGATAAAACAACAGGAAGCTGGTGGCGACAGGCTACCGGCGAAGCCATTACCGGAAAATTAAAGGGCCTACGTTTGCCTGAAATATTTAGCGCCCAAACGTCATTGGCAGAATGGTTGCGCTTGAATCCAAGGTCCCTCATAATGCAGGCTGATCCTGCATTTATAAAATCATACGACAGCACCACAAAATATGAAAGTGGTAAAAGCAGGAGTAAGTTAACCGGAACAGACAGCCTTTCGTGGAAAGATAAATCATGGGTAATTGGAATAAAGATAGACAAGGAAAGAAAAGCCTATGATTGGAACAAATTAAAAACAGAACGTATCATTCATGATAAAATAGATAATACTCCAATACTTCTTGTACTGGCAACCGACAATAAAAGCTTCTTTGCTTTTGAAAGGCCTGATGCAAACTCACGATTCTCTTTAACTAATGACACAATTATTTACAATAGTCATCGCTTCAGAATTGACGGAAGAGGTATTGACACATCTTTTTCATTAAAGCCATTACCAGCTTACCAGGAGTTTTGGCATAGTTGGCAAACTTTTAATCCAGGAACAAAAAAGTAGTTGCTTTTTATTATATAATATTTAAATTAAAAAATGATAAAAGGAGAGGGATTTATATTAAGACCCTTCCGGCTTACAGATAAAAAGTCGTTGGCAAAGCACGCCAATAATATAAAGATCAGCGATAATTTACGTGACAAGTTTCCTCATCCTTATACTGAAGAGGGGGCGGAATGGTTCATCAACTTTGTTTTATCCGATAATGATCCGGTAAAAAATTTTATAATTGAGATCAACAATGAAGCTGCAGGAGCGATTGGAATTTCACCCGGCGAAGATGTATACAGATTGAATGCAGAAATTGGTTACTGGCTGGGCGAAGAGCATTGGGGCAAAGGAATTATGACTGCTGTTATTAAGGCAACAATAAAATATATATTTGAAAATTTGGGTATCAAAAGAATTTATGCCATGCCCTTTGCAACTACTACTGGCTCTGTCAAAGCTTTGGAAAAAGCCGGATTTATAAAAGAAGCGACTATTTACAATGGCGTTATAAAAAATAATAAAGTACTGGATTATTATATTTATTCAATTACATGCTTCTGAAAACGATATTGAGTGATAACAAATGCTTATTAAAAAATTATCACTGTAATCTTAAATCTCAAACCTAACAGGTTTTATTTCATTTTTTAATTCAACCGCAATACTACCGCCTGGTAAGGCTGTAATTTTATTGCTCTTTCCTGCAGGGTAATTTCTTTTAAATTATTTATTAAAATTTGTCCTGGTGTTCCAATATTTTTAGGAATATCAAATGTTGTATTTGTTGTTGAAAAATTAAGCACCACTAAAACTTTCTTTTTATCAAGTGTACGTGTGTAAGCATAAATCTTTTCATTAGCCTTATCAAGTAATTCATATTTTCCGTAAACCAATTCTGGTAGTTGTTTGCGGAGTTTTATCATTCTTCTAAAATAATTTAATACCGAGTTAGGATCTTTATCCTGCGCGGCAACATTTATTTTTTTATAATTAGGATTTACTTTTATCCATGGAGTACCGTTAGTGAACCCTGCATTCTTACTGTCATCCCATTGAAAAGGTGTGCGTCCGTTATCCCGTGCAGAAATTTTTTGTCCCTCTAAAAAATAATCAAGATCACCACCTTCATTTTTTGTTTTCTCATACATATTTATCGTTTCAATGTCACGGTAATCTTCAATGCGATCAAATTTGATATTGCTCATGCCTAATTCATCTCCAAAATAATAATAAGGTGTTGCCCTCATTGTCATCAAAAAAGTAGTAAGCATTTTAGAAGACGC
>JADGPX010000097.1 GCA_017882215.1 Chitinophagaceae bacterium
TTACCTTTTACAACTCCTGTGGGCAAACCTGAAACTATTGGTGCAGACAGGCTGGCCTTATGTGCTGCTGCGGTTTATTTTCATCCGCAAAAAAATAATCTTGTAATTGGTTTGGGCTCCTGCATTACCTACAATTTTATAAATAAATACAATCAATTTCTTGGTGGAAGTATTTCTCCCGGCATGGAAATGCGTTTCAGGTCTTTACAAACTTTTACCGCTACACTTCCATTAATTCAGCCTGACCCGATAGCTATCGGGTGGAATTTTCCACTGATAGGCTATGATACTAAAACAAATATTTTAAGTGGGGTATTGTTAGGCATGGCAAAGGAAATTGATGGAATTATAGATGCCTATGCCGAAAAGTTCAACAATTTTAACGTGCTTTTAACCGGGGGTGATGCCGCTTATTTTGCCCGGCATCTTAAAAGCAAGATATTTGCCGACCCTGATTTGATCTTTAAAGGCTTATATGCAATCAGTGAATATAACTATGATACCAAAACGTAAACTGTTTATCCTTGTGCTATTTGCACTTCCGCTTATTTCTCTATCACAGGAAAATTCACCTTACTCCCGCTATGGCATTGGTAATTTAGTGCCTTCAGAAAATATTTTAAACCGTGGCATGGGTGGTATTTCTGCAGGATATGCTGACCCTGCAACTATCAATTTTATGAACCCTGCAAGCTACAGCAAACTTGTTTATGCAACTTTGGATATTGGTGCACAGGTAGATTCAAGAACTGTGAAAAGTATAAATCCGGCGGGTAAATTCACTTCTAACAATGCTATTATTTCTTACCTGCAGCTTGGCTTTCCATTGCTTGGCGGAAACAAAAAAGCTATACAAAAAAATATTCAATGGGGTATTAATTTGGGATTGAGACCTGTAAGTAAGATCAATTATAAAATTGAAAAGGATAGTCGTATATCTAATATAGATAGCCTGTCAACATTGTATGAAGGCAGCGGAGGGGTAAATGAAGCTTTTGTAGGTACCGGCGTACAGATAAAAAATTTTAGTTTCGGTTTTAATGGGGGTTATCTTTTTGGTAATAAATCGTACAGTACACGGTTAGTATTTATAAACGATACAGTAAATTATCTTAAGTCAAATTCTGCCACCAAAACAAGTATCGGTGGCTTATCTTTCAATGCAGGTATTCAATATACTATTCAATTAAAAAAGAGAGATACTGTAAAGGGAATTTTGCGGATAGGCGCATATGGAAATCTGCAAAAAAAATACGGCGCTTCACAGGATGTGTTGAGAGAAACTTTTACTTATAATGCTACAACCGGCAATCCCGATAGACTGGATAGCGTATTTGATAAAACGCAAAACGGAAGTATACAATTACCATCAACCTATGGTGCAGGCTTTACATACCAGAATGAGCATTGGTTAGTTGGTGTTGATTTTGAAACTTCCAATTGGGATAATTATAGATTTTATGAGCAAAAAGATTTTGTAAAAAGTAACTGGACTGCAAAAGCCGGTTTTCAATATTTACCGGCACGCATTAATTCCAGAAAATATTCCCAATATATAAAGTACAGGGCAGGTTTATTTTTTGGACCTGATTATATAGTGGCTGATAAAAAACTTTCCCAGTTTGGTGTATCTGTAGGTGCAGGCCTTCCTCTAAAATTAAAAAGAGCTTTTTATGAAACCCAATATTCTGTTATGAATATAGCATTAGAATATGGAAGCAGGGGAAACAGTAGTAATAATATCCGTGAAAATATATTACATATTAGTGTTGGCTTTTCATTAAGCGATATCTGGTTCATAAGGCATCCATATCAATAAAATAATTTTCTGCAATGAAGTAATGAGGTTCCATCATCCATATAAAATAAACCTTGGGGCAGCCCTTTTAGCGGGTTGCTTTTTTATTGGTGCCTGTGAAAATTCTCAGCAACAATTAAACGAATTAACCTCCCGGCGTATAGGTGTTGAAGAAGGCAAAGGAATAAGAATTAACTATAGTGTTGGCGGAAAAACAAAAGCAATACTCACAGCCCCGGTTATGTTACGCTACCAGGATACAGTGCCTTACATTGAATTTACCAAAACCATTCATGCAGATTTTTATGATGATAGCTTAACTATTGAAAGCAAACTTGATGCACTCTATGGCAGGTATATGGAAACGGAAAGCAAGGTTTTTTTAAGAGATAGTGTGCGGTTATTTAACAGGAATGGCGATACTTTGTATTGCGATGAATTGTATTGGGACAGGAACAGGCCAGGCAGAGAGTTTTATACAGATAAGCCAGTTCGTATCCGCACAAAAACGCATATCATTGATGGAATAGGGTTAGAGGCGCCACAGGATTTTAGTGGATGGAATATTTACCATCCCAAAGGGTTTTTAAAAGTTCCTGCATCGGAATTTCCTCAATGATCTAAAGAATAATTTTTTCAATAACATTTAGGTTTAAATTTGAGGTGCAGTAAAACTCAAAAATAAGTGTATGGAATATCGCCATCTTGGAAGATCAGGTTTACAGCTAAGTGTTTTATCATTTGGCAGTTGGGTAAGTTTCAGTAAACAAATAAATGATAACGTAGCGGATGAATTAATGGGAATAGCTTACGACAATGGCATAAACTTTTTTGATAATGCAGAAGTATATGCGCTGGGCGAAAGTGAAAAAATGATGGGGCGTGTTTTGAAAAATAAAAACTGGGACAGAACGTCTTATACTGTTTCTTCAAAAGCATTCTTCGGTTGGCGTGGAAAAGAAAATAAGCCAAATCAAACGGGTAACAGTCGCAAGCATTTAACCGAAGCCTGTAATGAAGCGCTGCAACGTTTACAGGTAGATTATCTCGATCTTTTCTTTTGCCATCGTCCTGATAAAAACACTCCTATTGAAGAAACTGTTTGGACTATGAATACGTTAATTCAGCAGGGAAAAATTTTGTATTGGGGAACCAGCGAATGGAGTGGTGTAGAGATAATGGAAGCACATCGTGTGGCACAGCAATATAAATTGATAGGTCCTACAATGGAGCAGTCTCAATACAATTTATTTGAAAGAGAAAAAATGGAAAATGAATATTTAATGATATTTAAAACAGTAGGCTTGGGTACAACTATATGGAGTCCGCTTGCAACAGGGTTATTAACAGGGAAATATAACAACGGAATACCTGAAGGCTCACGACTGGGATTGGAAGGTTTTGACTGGCTTAAAGAAAGATGGATAGTGGATGAGAAAATAAATAAAGTAAAAGAACTGGCAACAGTTGCAAATGAATTAGGTGTATCATTGCCATCGTTATCCATTGCATGGTGTATTAAAAATCCAAACGTTACTACAGCAATTTTGGGGGCAACTAAAAAAGAACAATTACTTGATAATTTAAAAGCATTGGAAGTACTGCCTAAGCTAACAGATGAGGCAATGAATAAAATTGATGCAGTTATGAAGACAAAACCCGCAGTTCCTGAATATTAATTCTAAAATTTAAAAATAAAAATTATGAGCAGACATGCAACAGCCTTATGGCACGGTACCGGAAAAGACGGTCACGGGCATATGAGCACACAAAGTGGTGTTTTAAAAGAAACAAAATATACTTATAAAGACAGATTTGAAGAAGGGCCCGGCACAAACCCTGAAGAGCTAATAGCCGCCGCACATGCAGGCTGCTTTACAATGAAGTTAAGTTTTGTATTAGGAGAAGCAGGATTTACTCCCGATGAAATTGAAACTAAATGCGAAATCACTCTGGCAAGTGGTGCAATCACCAAATCACATTTAATAGTTAAGGCAAAAGTACCCGGCATTGACAAGCAAAAATTTGATGAGTGTGCAGAAAATGCAAAAGCCAATTGTCCGGTCTCCAAACTATTGAATACAGATATTTCAATGGAAGCTTCACTGGCATAAATTTTTCGTGATCCATTTATATAATTCCCGCATTGCGGGAATTATTTATTTATACTATTAAACATTTATCTGATAAAATCAAACATTTGTTTAATTTGAGTTTCTGATTATTTATGGCTTATAACGATAAACATATACAGATAATAGAAACTGCTGAACAGTTGTTTGCGAAAAAAGGATATGAAGCCACTACTGTCAGGGATATTGCCGGGCAGGCTGACGTAAACATTGCTATGATATCCTATTATTTCGGATCGAAGGAAAAATTATTGGAGGCATTGTTTAATCACCGGCTGGGAAGTATAAAAATGGGAGTTGAAAGTTTGCTGAAGAATGATTTCCTTTCACCCGGTAAAAAAGTTGATATACTTATTGATGAGCATATTGAGAGAGTTATTCACCACAAAGGTTTTTATAAAATAATGCTGTGCGAACAGGTTATAAATAAAAATCCTGTTATAATAAACTTGCTGATAGAAATTAAAAAACGCAATGCAGAACTGATAAATAAACTTATAAATGATGGTCAGAAAAAAGGAGTTTTTAAAAAGAATGTGGATGTGGTTCTGCTTATGAGTACAATGCTTGGAACTGTTATCCAGGTGCTGATCAACCAGCCTTTTTACCGGGACTTTAATAATCTAAAAAAAATGCCTGCTAAAAAATTTGAAGAAACGATGCAAAAAAAATTAAGCGCTCATGTAAAAAAAATATTTAAAGCAATACTTACAAATGAAGGATAAAATATTAATAAGAATAATAGTCGTGATAGTTGTAATATTTTTTGCACAGCTTTCAATGTCTCAGGAAAAAAGAATGCTTACTGTAAAAGAAGCAATTGATCTGAGCATAAAAAACAGCAAACAATTAAAAGCCTCTAAAGCCAGGATTGATGCGGCTGTTGCACAGGTAAAAGAGGCGGAAGATAATCGTTTGCCAAATTTCAATGTCAGCGGTTCTTACCTTAGGCTAAGCAACGCCAATATTGATCTTAAAACTCAATCAAATAATAGTTCGGGTGGAAGCGGAAATACAAACCCTAAAATATCGCAAGCGCTTTATGGGATAGCAAATTTGTCGTACCCGATTTATGCAGGCGGACGAATTAAATATGGTATTGAATCTGCAAAATATTTAGAAGAAGCTGCAAAACTTGATGCAGACAATGATAAAGAATCTGTGATATTGAATACAATGAATGCTTACGCAAATTTGTACAAAGCCGGGGTAACAATTGATGTGGTAAGAGAAAGCTTAGCATCATCACGCCAAAGAGATACTGCTTTTTCCCGCCTTGAACAGAATGGTTTATTGGCACGAAATGATCTTTTAAAAACAGCATTGCAAACTTCTAACATCGAGCTTTCATTATTAGATGCAGAGAACAATTGGAGACTGGCAAATATTAATATGAATTTGATGCTTGGCTTGCCGGAAAATACAGAATTAATTATTGATACAACTACTTTTCAGCAGGATAACTCAATAAAAAATATTGATGAATATGAGCAGCTTGCAATTCAAAATAGAAAAGATGTACAAGCGCTTTCATTCAGAAAAAAAGCTGCAGGCACCGCTATTAAATCTGCCAAAACAGAAGGTTATCCAACCGTAGCGCTAACCGGTGGCTATATTGCCGCATATGTTCCAAATTTTATCACGATAACAAATGCAATCAACGCCGGCATTGGCGTTCAGTACAATCTTGCATCACTTTGGAAAACAAATACAAAGCTGCAGCAGGCAAAAGCCAGAGAACAGGAATTACAGGCTAATGAAGAGCAATTAAATGATGTCATTCGTTTGCAGGTAAACCAGGATTATCAAAATTATTTATTAAGTCAAAAGAAAATAGAAGTATATCAAAAAGCGTTGCAGCAGGCAGCAGAAAATTTTAGGATAACAAAAAATAAATATAACAACAGCCTTGTTACTGTAACTGAATTATTAGATGCTGATGTTGCATTGGTGCAGGCAAAATTAAATTTATCCGTTTCAAAAGCTGATGCAATTCAGGCATATAATAAATTACTTTATACAACAGGGCTTTTAAATAGATCTGAATAAATGATCAAAAAAAGATTATAATAAATTTTTATGGAAACAAAAGTAACAGAGAAGAAAGTTAAACAGGCAAAGAAAACTTCATCCAAAAAAAGAAATAAAACTTTCATCATTGTGTTGGCATTGCTGGTGATTTTTGGTGCATGGTTTGGCTTAACCAAATATGTTCATGGTAAGCATCATGAAGAAACTGATGATGCACAGGTTGAAGCGAATAGCAGTCCTGTAATTCCGCGAATTTCAGGTTATGTGTTGCAGGTTCGTATAAAAGATAATCAGCCGGTTCATAAAGGAGATACATTGCTGGTGCTTGATGACAGGGATCTTAAATTAAAACTTGCGCAGGCAGAAGCAGCGCTTGCTATTGCACAAAGTAATCTTGAAGCAGCGAAAGCTACCACCAATGCGGCAAATTCAAATATTGCAACATCAAAAGCTGCAGTATCAACTGCCAATGCACAAATTGATGCAGCACGTGTAAATGTTTGGCGGACAACACAGGATTATAATCGTTATGCAAATCTTATCAAAGATCATTCAATCACGCAGCAACAATATGAACAGGCATTGGCAGCAAAACAACTTGCAGAAAGACAACTGCAGGTTTTGATAGATCAGGGAAACCAGGTTTCGCAGCAAACAAATGTTGTGTCTTCTCAAAGCAATGCAACTTCTCAGCAAATAGGTATTGCAGCTTCTGTTATAAAACAAAAACAGGTAGATATTGAGGATGCCAAACTCAATCTTTCTTATGCAATAATAATTGCGCCTGAAGATGGTTTGGTATCAAAAGTTAATGTGCAGCCCGGGCAATTTTTACAGGCAGGGCAGGCTTTATTCATTATTGTATTGAACGATGATATTTGGGTTGCAGCGAATTTTAAAGAAACACAATTTAATAAAATGAAGATCGGGCAAAAAGTAATAGTATATGCTGATGCATTCCCCGATCATAGTTTTGAAGCTCAGCTTACTTCTTTTGCTCCGGCAACAGGCGCCAGATTTGCTTTATTGCCTCCTGATAATTCCAGCGGAAATTTTGTAAAAGTTGTACAAAGACTTTCGGTAAAAATTGAATTTACTAACAAAGCAGATTCTTTAATAAAACAAATAAGACCCGGAATGAATGTGAGCGTAGATGTTCACCTGGATTAAATTCTCTTAAATTTTTTTTTACATACATTGATGCAGCAACAAAATTTATTGGTAGAATATGGTGCACGAAGAGTTATTATCACAATAACAGCAATCTTTTGCGCTTTGCTGGAAATTGTTGATACCACAATTGTGAATGTTGCATTAAATGACATGCGTGGTAACCTCGGCGCAACTTTAACTGAAGTGGGCTGGGTAATTACGGCTTATGCAATTGGTAATGTTATCATCGTGCCAATGACGAGCTGGCTATCGCAGCAATTTGGAAGACGAAATTATTTTGCCGCTTCTATAATTCTTTTTACTGTTTGCTCTTTTTTATGCGGCAATGCAACTGGTTTGTGGGAACTTGTTTTTTTTAGATTCATACAGGGATTAGGAGGAGGAGCATTGCTGGTAACTTCTCAAACAATTATAACCGAAAGTTATCCATCTGAAAAGCGTGGAATGGCACAGGCAATTTATGGATTAGGCGTTATCATTGGACCAACATTAGGACCTCCGCTCGGAGGTTATATTGTTGATCATTTTTCGTGGCCATACATTTTTTACATCAATATTCCCATTGGTGTTATTGCAACTTTATTAACGCTGCAGTTTGTACGCAGCCCCAGGTTTGCAGAAAAAAAATCACTGAACGAGATTGACTGGCCCGGCATTGCATTTCTTGCTATTGCTGTCGGCTCGTTACAATATGTATTAGAAAGAGGGCATGAAGATGATTGGTTTAACAGCAATAGAATTATAGTATTATCCATTACAGCGGTACTTGGTTTATATTGTTTTATTTGGAGAGAATTGGTTGCAAAAAATCCGATTGTTGAATTGCGGGTTTTAAAAAACGGAAATCTCCGCATTGGCACAATCTTATCTTTTATTCTTGGCTTTGGCTTATATGGATCAACATTTATAATTCCGTTATATACGCAATCCACATTAGGATGGACAGCACAACAATCAGGCGCATTAATGATCCCGGCAGCATTAACTACTGCTTTTATGATACCTATCATTGGGCAGATTGTACAAAAAGGAGTTCCGCAGCAGTATCTTGTTGCATTAGGAATGCTGTTATTTTTTGGATATAGTTTTTGGGGATATAAAATATTAACGCCGGATACAGGAGCAGATAATTTTTTTTGGATGCTGATATTGCGTGGATTTGCCATGAGCATGTTATTTATCCCAATCACTACGCTTTCTCTTTCTACACTTAAGGGTCAGCAAATAGGCCAGGGAGTTTCGTTTACAGGCATGATGCGGCAGTTAGGCGGCTCATTTGGTGTGGCTACAATTACAACTTTTTTATCAAGACAAAACATGGTGTATCGCAACAACCTGGTGAGTAAGTTAGATGCAAACAGTTTTAATGTTCAGCAAAGAGTAGCTGCATTGCAGCATGGTTTTATGGCAAAAGGTCTATTGCCCGATGTGGCTTTAAAAGACAGTTATAAAGCATTGGATTTTTCGGTTACTAAACAAGCAGCCGTTTTATCTTACATGGATGTATTCTTATATCTTGGCATTATGTTTCTGGTTTGTGTGCCATTTATGTTATTGGTTAAAGGAAACAAAAAACAAAAGGTTGATCTCGCCGAAGCAATGCATTAATTGCTGATCTTCTCATTTTGATCTTATGGGAAAAAAATTGTTTTAGATTTGAAAAAAAATTTCATGTTTCACAACAAAACTGTTTTTATCACAGGCGCTTCAAGAGGTATTGGAAAAGCAATAGGCTTACGGCTTGCAAAGGAAGGCGCTAACATTGTAGTTGCTGCAAAATCTATTGAAGAAAATCCAAAGCTTGGCGGTACTATTTTTTCTGCTGCGCAGGAAATAGAACAGGCAGGCGGAAAAGCATTGGCAGTGCAATGTGATATTCGCTTTGAGGATCAGATTAAAAATGCAGTTGATAAAACTATAGAAACATTTGGCGGAATTGACATCCTCATAAATAATGCATCCGCAATTGCATTAACCTTGGCTGAGCAAACAACTCCAAAGCAGTTCGACCTGATGCATGACATTAATGTAAGAGGAACTTTTTTTGTAAGTCAGGCTTGTATTCCGCATTTAAAAAGATCTGCGAATGCACACATCTTGACGCTTTCTCCACCAATTAGTTTAGCAACAAAATGGTTTGGTAATCATGTTGCGTATACAATGGCTAAATACAATATGACTATGATCGCTTTGGGACTTGCAGAAGAATTAAAAAAATATAAGATAGCATCAAATACGTTGTGGCCAAAAACGACCATTGCAACTGCCGCTGTAAAAAATCTTTTGGGTGGTGATGCATTAATTAAGATGAGCCGTCATCCTGAAATTATTGCTGAAGCTGCTTATTACATTTTGAGCAAACCTTCCACAGAATGTACAGGTAATACTTTTATTGATGAAGAAGTGCTGGCGCTTGCAGGCATTGCAGACCTTAGTGAATATGCTGTTGTTCCCGGAGGAAATTTATACACTGATTTGTTTTTATAAATTTTATACTTCAATAGCAGGAGTATCATCCTGCAATTTCTCTGGTCTCATCTGCGGAAATAATAATACATCCTGTATAGAAGGAGAATTGGTAAGCAGCATGCAAAGCCTGTCAATGCCAAAACCAATACCACTGGTTGGAGGCATACCATATTCCAGTGCCCGTAAAAAATCATAATCAATAAGCATGGCTTCATCATCACCACGTTCCATTAATTTTATTTGT
>JADGPX010000098.1 GCA_017882215.1 Chitinophagaceae bacterium
CGGAATCTCAAATTCACACATCGTTGCTTTTGAGAATAGCGGCCATAGCTTGTTTTTGGAGGAAACCCATAAGTTTAATGCAGAGCTGATCAAATTTGCAGGAAAATGAGCTGACAAACAAGTAATAACTTATCATTTATCTAAAATATATCAGGACAATTTTGTTACAGATGAAGAGGCGTTATTAAAAATCGATCTTCAAGAAATTTTTAATTTAAGTTTTGATCCTCAGGACTTCCTTGTAGTTTAACTATAAAAGATAAATTGGGAATTTCTAAGAAATATGGATTTGCTAACGGGAATCATGATGGTACAGCATTTAAATTAATGATGGAACATCTTTTATTGCTAACTAAAGTAGACAGTCATAATGCTGTAAAAGAAATAAATAAAAATTACCAAAAAGTTAAAAAGAACATATAGGTTTTATAATTAAATTTTGTATTAATTCTAGCTGTTAACTATGGTTTTCTACCGTTAACAAATTCGTTAACACCTTGTATGTATTTTAATTAATTTTACAAAGACAGTTAATTGTGTCTATATAACAAAGTAAGAGATTGGAGTAAAATCTTGGATTCATAACCCGAAGGTCGGCAGTTCAAGTCTGCTCCTCGATACTAAGCCTGAATTCATTAAATGGTTCAGGCTTTATATTTTGTAGTTTATTTTTGTACAAACTTTATTTATGCAAATAGTATTAGTACTACATAATCTTTTGCGCTGGGCTGTTTTATTGTTTGGTATTTGGACATTATTTTCAGCAATGTCCGGAATCGTTAGCAAAAGAAATTATACAGCAGCAGACAGCAGAAGCAATTTCTTTTTTATGCTTAGCTGCGATATACAGTTATTGTTAGGGTTGATATTATATTATACTAACTCGTGGTTCGACAGGTTGAAAGATCTTGGTAATAATATGAAAGATGCCAACAACCGTTTTTTTACAATGGAGCATGGACTGCTAATGATAATTGCATTAATATTGGTTCATGTGGGCAGAGTGTCGGTAAAAAAAGCTTCAACACCTGCCGCCAAACATAAACGTACTTTACTATTTTTT
Organism: Chitinophagaceae bacterium; assembly: GCA_017882215.1. Taxonomy (GTDB): domain Bacteria; phylum Bacteroidota; class Bacteroidia; order Chitinophagales; family Chitinophagaceae; genus Ginsengibacter. The sequence continues at coordinate 1,064 of JADGPX010000098.1, forward strand.
GGCTTAGCCATTGTATTGATCTTAGCAGCAATCCCATGGCCTTTTAGAGAAGCTATTGCAAGACCATTATTAAGATGGTTTAATTAGTTGTGGACAGATAATTGAGAAATGAATGAATGAAGAGAATACATCACCCATCATACTTATTACAAATGATGATGGCATAACGGCGCCGGGCATACGAAACCTGGTTGAAGCTGTAAAAGGACTTGGAGAAATAATTGTTGTAGCCCCGGATAAGCCACAAAGCGGCATGGGTCATGCAATCACTATTGGAGTTCCGTTAAGGCTTTACAAAGTGGAAGATATGTTTGAAGGAGTGGAAGCATGGCATACCAGCGGTACTCCGGTAGATTGTGTAAAACTTGCAGTAGATAAAATCCTCCATCGCAAGCCTGATATTTGTTTAAGCGGTATTAATCATGGCGCTAATCATTCCATCAATATAATTTATAGTGGCACAATGAGCGCTGCCATGGAAGCCAGTATTGAAAGCATCCCCAGCATTGGTTTTTCGTTACTGGATTACAGGATTGAAGCAAATTTTACTGCTGCCAGATTTTATGTTCGCAAAATTGTAGAAAGCCTTTTGAAAACAAAAATGGAGAAACATCTTTTACTGAATGTAAATATTCCTGTAGCTCCACTGGAAGAAATAAAAGGCATAAAAATATGTAAACAGGCTTATGCAAAATATGATGAGGACTTTGATGAACGCCTGGATCCTCACGGTAAAAAATATTACTGGCTCACCGGCGAATTTGTAAATTTTGATAAAGGTGATGATACCGATGTATGGGCATTACAAAATAATTATGTAAGTGTAGTTCCTGTGCAGTTCGATCTTACCAACTATGAATTAAAAAAACAACTTGAAAAAAACTGGAAAATAAATGATATTTAAAAAAGACAATTTCGTTTTTGGCTTAGTGCTCGGTTTCATTGCACCTTTTTTCGGTTTTATTCTTTATAAATTTCTTAAATATCGTGCCTTTACAATTGGCGAAATGCTTCAATGGCTAAAACTTAATCCCAATCTGATAACCGTTTTTATCAGCATATCATTATTTGCCAACGCAGTATTGTTCACTATTTACATTAACGGGCACAAGGATAAAACTGCAAAAGGAATTTTTGTTCTCACCATCGTTTATGCAGTTATTGCCATGTTGTTTAAATATTTATAAAAATATTTTTTAGCCATCCACAAATCCTTGGGCAACATCCCCGCCTGAACGACGTTAGTCGGGCAGGGTTGTGTCACTTCAACAGCATATCTTTATCGTCAAATATTTTTTTTAAATTAATTCTCCTTTAGGGGGTTGAGGTATGAAATATTACATTATAGCAGGCGAAGCATCGGGTGATTTGCATGGCAGCAATCTTATTAAAGAATTAAAAAAACTTGATGTTGCTGCAGATTTCAGGGCATGGGGTGGAGATAAAATGCAAGCCCTGGAAATCACACTGGTAAAACATCATAAAGACCTTGCCTTTATGGGTTTTACAGAAGTAATAAAAAATCTTCCCACGATCATTAAAAACTTAAAATTTTGTAAGCAGGATATTTTAAACTATGATCCTGATGCTCTCATCCTTATCGATTATCCCGGATTTAATTTGCGTCTTGTAAAATGGGCAAAGGAAAATGCCTGCCTGCCGGACAGGCAGGGATTGAAAGTTATTTTTTATATCTCTCCGCAGGTATGGGCATGGAAAAAAAGTCGCGTAAGTCTTATAAAAAAATATGTTGATAAGATGATCGTCATCTTACCATTTGAAAAAGAGTTTTATAAAAAATACGGCGTTGATGTGGAGTATGTTGGGCATCCTTTAGTTAAAGTGGTAGAAGACTATAAGCTACAAGCCGCCACAAACAAGGAACTGGCAACCGGCAACCGGCAACTGGCAACTGGCAATATACCACCATCATCTAATATGATTGCTTTATTACCCGGCAGCCGCAAACAGGAGATCAAAAGAAAGCTTCCTGTTATGTTAGCAACAGCCATGCATTTTCCTGAATATAAATTTATAGTCGCCAAAGCGCCGGGAATTACAGATGATTTTTATAACAGGTTTTTATCCTCTTATAAAAATGTAAGTGCGGTTTCAGATCAAACCTATTCAATATTAATACAATCAAAAGCAGCATTGGTAACATCTGGCACAGCCACCCTGGAAACTGCATTATTAGAAGTGCCTGAAATTGTTTGCTACAAAGCAGATGAGCTTTCTTACCTGATAGCTAAGAGGTTAATAAAGTTGAAATTCATCAGTCTTGTAAATCTCATTATGAACAAAGAAGTGGTGAAAGAACTTATTCAAAATAATCTTACAGTTGAAAATATTAAACACGAATTACACGAATTGCTAACAAATGAAGTAAGACAACAACAGATCAAAAACGATTACGCAGAACTGAAAAAATTATTAAGTCTTGGCGGAAATGCTTCGGCAAATGCAGCTAAAATAATTTATGATTTTATAAAGTAATTAAATAAACGCCCTACATATCCCGTAAGGGTTCTGTGCGATAGCAAGTCTCCCCTAAAGGGGGAGATTTAGAGGGGGCTTAATGTCGTAACAACTTTATCATAATAATTATCAGTGCAGCTAAAAATAACAGGATAGACAATCGGTTGATCTCATGCATATAGCCTACCCATTTAGTATGCGGACGGTTTGGATCTTTCTTTTTTGTATAGAGATATTCTGCTATTTGCAGCCATACTCCCATTATAGTTGTTTTAAGTAATCCTTAACCTATCTGTAAAACCAAAGAAAAAAATTCCACGTAAATTACTTAAATAAAAAATACATAAAATGAAAATTATTTTAACAGCTGTCACATGCATTCTGCTTGCAGGTTCAAGCTGCGCACAAAAAAATAAAAAACAAATGGAAAATTTAGCCGTTGTTAAAACAGATGCCGAATGGAAAAAACAATTAACAGCAGAGCAATTTGCAATAGCACGCAAAGCAGGAACTGAAAATCCTTTTACAGGCAAATATTGGGATAACCATGAAAAAGGAATTTATAAATGTGTTTGCTGCGGACAGGAATTGTTTACATCTGATACAAAATTTGAAAGCGGAACAGGATGGCCAAGCTTTTGGCAGCCAATAAAAAAACAAAATGTTTTAGAAAAGACAGACAGAACTTTTGGTATGGAAAGAACAGAAGTGCTTTGCAGCCGTTGCGGCGCTCACTTAGGCCATGTGTTTGACGATGGACCAAAGCCAACAGGACTAAGGTATTGTATGAATTCAGCTTCCCTGGATTTTGCAAAAGCAAAATAATATAACTTTATATCACATCTAATTTTCCTCTACTCTAAGAAAATGCCTGGTAAAATATTTTCCTGCAATGAAGAAGATTGTAAAAAAACATCCGCTTGCAATACGGTGGTTTCACTGGATAAATTTTCCGGTGATTGCCGTTATGGTCTGGAGTGGATTATTGATTTACTGGGCTAACGATGTTTACAAAGTTGGCTGGGGCGACAAAACCATTTTAAAATTTTTTCCTGATTCATTTTACAAGGCTTTACATATCCCTTTCCGGCTGGCAGAAGGAATGAGCCTGCATTTTGTGTTCATGTGGTTCTTTACCATAAATGGTTTTTTGTATGTTTTATATTTAGCTATTTCGGGTGAATGGAGATTGATCTTTCCGAATAGAAAATCTTTAAAAGAATCATGGCAGGTTGTTCTGCACGACCTTCATTTAAGAAAAGGCATGCCTCCACAAAAGAAATATAATGCTGCACAACGCATTGCTTACACAGGTGTGATCATTATGGGAATTGGTTCTTTGCTAACAGGACTATCAATTTATAAACCTGTTCAGTTTCATACTTTGTGTGCTATGCTTGGCGGTTATGAATGGACAAGAGCAGAGCATTTTATCTTAACAATTTTATTTACTTTGTTTTTTTTATTGCATATAATACAAGTGATACTTGCAGGATGGAATAATTTCAGAGGAATGGTAACGGGTTTTGAAGTGGTACCCCCTCCGCCCCCTCCAACTGGCGGGGGAACTATGGAAATCATTTCTCCTTCTAACGAATTAAAGACTGATGACTGATAAAGAAAAAATAATTTCAGAAAAACAATTAAGAAAGAAAACTATTATCTCTTTTTCTGTTTTTATTGTGATGATAGCTTTTGCCATCTTTGGATGGAAATGGCTGCACAAACAGCCGCAAGAAAATGAAGCTCCAAGGCCTTTACGAAAGGCTTTAAATTATAATGAGGGATTATTCGGAAAGTTTTTTAGTAATAATCATCTTGCCAAAACATTTCCATTATCAGCAGCTGTTAAACATGTAAGAGTGAATGGAGATGAAGGAATGAGTGCAGATTTTGATGCTTCAACATGGAAATTAAAAGTTGCAAAAACTCCGGGTGATACTTTATTTGTTACGCTTGATGAAATAAAAGCATTACCCAAAACAGAAATAGTTTTTGACTTTAAATGTATTGAAGGCTGGAGCCAGGTTACACATTGGGGTGGCGTAAAGTTCTCTGACTTTGCTCAAAAATATGGTCTTAATGAACAAACAAAAATGAATTATGTTGGTTTAATAACGCCTGATAAAGGCTACTATGTTGGGATTGATATGCCTGCTATTATGCATCCGCAAACGCTTTTATGTTATGAAATGAATGGCAAGCCATTACCCATGAACCAGGGTTATCCCCTTCGTTTAATTATCCCGGTTAAGTATGGTATAAAGCATTTAAAAAGAATCGGCAGTATTTTCTTCAGTAATGAACGTCCTCCTGATTACTGGTATGAGAGAGGATATGATTATTATGCAGGATTGTAATAATACTTTCAGTTAGTACCTATTAACTGAATTGTATTAACCGTAGATAATAATAAATTTGCTGTTTCAGATTTAGTTTTTCTGCCTGCCACTTTTGTATAATTTTTTGCAATACTTTATTTTCTTCACTTTCAATTATACCAGAGCAATAGGTTCGTAAAAGTTCAAGCCCAATTTTTTTGTCGCAGAAATCTCCAAGTATCTCTGTAAGCGACAATATGTTCTTCTTTTCAGCAATGCCGGCAGGAAGCAATTTATGATAATGTTTTATAAAAGACCAGTTGTATAGAATATCTTTTAAAATTTTGCGAATGCTATGCAGCGCTTCATCATCATGTATATAAATTACCAGTTGCTTTAATTCATTAAGTTTTTTAAATATAAATTGTTTTATTGATGCTTTTTTAAAATTGATAGGTAAGCGATTAATTATTTTTTCTACATTATCAGAGAAATTTTCAGCACTAATGAATTTTGTTGAATCTGTTTTGCAGAGTTCTATTTCCGCATTTAATTTTTCTATATAGGTTGCAGGAATTTGATCACCAGAGTTTTCTAAATAATCATTTACATTTTTTATTTGCAACTGAAGATTGCGAATCATACCTATACAACCGTAAAATTTTTTTATTTCTTTTGAGATCTTTAATTGCCTGTCTGACTGCATGTTTAGCAAACGAAGAAAAGCTCTGAGTTTTTTTATTTCCGTTCTGAATTGATGAATTGATTCTATTTCAAAATCAATAATAATCCTTATGAAAAGCTTGCCAGCTTTGTCAAACCTTCTTTTAATAATTACTGATATTTTATTTCGCTTCATAAAGATGTATAAACACAATTCAAAAATTATTATCAGGGAATCTTGTGGAAGTTACGGTTCAATTTTACGAAGCTTTTTAATCCTTTTTCAAAAAATCCCCAGAAAAGTTTTGGCGCTTTTACATATTGCAGCTTAAAAGCAACAATACTTTTTTCTTTAATGTAATTAATAGCTTCTTCAATTGAATCTGTAACCAAATACAAACTTGGATAATTGGCAGAAATAGTTCCTTCTTTCATCATCCGTTCGTTATGTGCAAGCAGTTCTTTATGATATTCTTTATCAAAGATGATTATAGGAAATCCTTCCATTTTTTTTGTTTGAACTAATGTTATCGCTTCAAAAAATTCATCCAGCGTTCCAAAACCGCCGGGCATTACAACAAATGCATAAGAATATTTTACAAGTAACACTTTTCTTACAAAAAAATATTTAATGTTTATCCACTTATCCAGGTAGGGATTGGGATGTTGTTCAATGGGTAAAACTATATTGCAACCCACACTTCTTCCTCCAACCTCTTTTGCGCCACGGTTAGCCGCTTCCATTATGCCGGGTCCTCCCCCGGTGATTATCGTAAATCCAAGTTGTGCAATTTCACCTGCTAACTGCCGTGCCTGCTGATAATATTCATGATCTTCTTTAAACCTTGCTGAGCCAAATATAGTAACGCACGGACCAATAAAATGCAATGCTCTAAAGCCTTTTATAAATTCAAAAAGAACACTGATGATATATTTAAAATCGTACCACCGGCTTTGCGGACCTTCTAAAAATTTAATTTCTTTTTTTGTTTCGCTTTCCATTCTTCAAAATATTAATTTAATCTCTGCTAATTTCTGAACCATGATTTGGGTAGATTAAAAGATTATAAGGAAAAGAATAAAAATATTAACTAAAGAGAAATGATAATTAATCTTCTTAATCAAACAAATCTACCCAAATCATGGTTCAGACCATTCATCAATAATCAAGCAAGGTTTTTAAAACTGCACTAACTTTTTCAGGATTGGGCAACATTGCTTTTTCCAATCCGATATTCATTGGAACAGCAGGTAAATTCAATGCCCCAAAAACTTCAACCGGTGCATCCAAAAATTGAAAACATTCTTTCGATATTCTTCCCGCAAGGGCTTCTGCAAATGAATTATTTTGCTGCTCTTCTGTTAGTACCAAACACTTCCCATGTTTTTTTACAGAAGAAAAAATTAATTCTTCATCTAAGGGAAACAAAGTTCTTAGATCAACAATTTCAATTTGCTCTCTGAAGTCTTTAGCGGCAGCTTTAGCCCAATACACTCCCATTCCGTAAGTTATAATGCAGGCTGTCTCACCATTTTTTATTTTATCATCTGATGCATGCAAAACAATATTTGCTTTACCTAATGGCAATACGTAATCGCTGGCAGGTTCAACAGATTTTGCTTCTTCAGTTCCCGGAACTTTACTCCAGTATAAACCTTTATGTTCCAGCATTACAACAGGGTTCGGATCGAGGAATGCAGCCTTCATCAAGCCTTTCATATCAGCAGCATTGCTTGGGTAAACAATTTTAATTCCTTTGATTGAAAGCAATGTCGTTTCCACGCAACCGCTATGATATGGACCGCCACCACCATAAGCGCCAACAAGCACACGAATAACTGTTTGAACAGGAAATTTTCCACAGCTTAAATAACAGCTTTTGGAAATTTCTGTTACCAATTGATTAAAGCCGGGATAAAGATAATCGCCAAACTGAACTTCAACAATTGGTTTTATACCGACGGCACACATACCGACTGTAGAACCAATAATGTATGCTTCCTGTATGGCTGTATTAAAAACACGTTCATCGCCGAATTGTTCTCCAAGTGTTGCAGTTTCCCTGAAAACGCCGCCCAGCCTACGTCCTACGTCCTGCCCATATAAAACTACTTCAGGATACTCTTCCATTATTTCACGAATAGCAAACAAAGCAGCATCTACCATTATTACTTTTTCCCTGCCTGCGGCAGGCAGGTTTTCCCTTGCAGGTGTACGTTCGCCTTTTTCTTCTGTGATTAGTGTTGGAACAAAAACATGTTCTGCAACTTTTGATGGGTCAGGCTCCGGGGCATTTGTAGCCTGCCGCAATTGCTGCTCTACTTCTGCTTTTGTTTCATCTTCAATTTGTTTTAATTCATCTTCTGAAATTCCAATATCAATTAATTTTTTACGAAGTTTTGGATTTGGATCATCAATAAAATGTTTATCAAGATCTTCCTGTGTTCTGTAAAATTCTTTTCTTACCCCGCTGGTGTGATGACCAAGCAGCGGCACTCTTGCATGCACTAAAAAAGGTTTGCGATGGTCTCTTACTTCCTTCACAACGTTTCTCATCACTTCATAGCTTTGCAAAAAATCGCTGCCATCAATGCTCAAGCGCTGCAAACCTTTGAAGCCTTTTGCAAATTGGGATGCATTCATTGTTCGTGCTTCTTCTGCAGTCACGCTGATGCCCCAGTTATTATCCTGCACCAAATAAATTATTGGTAATTGCTTTAAAACAGCAAACTGAAATGCTTCACTTACTTCGCCTTCTGTAATGCTTGCATCTCCGAGCGAACAAACTACAACAGGCGGCTCGCCATCATCTCCATTCCTGTAAAGAGAAGATTTTGTATTCTCTAAATATTGGATACCCTGTGCAATACCTGTTGTAGGAATTGCCTGCATACCTGTGGCGCTGCTTTGGTGAATTATTCCCGGCTTATCATCGCCACGATAATTGGGATGTGAATAATATTCACGGCCGCCTGTAAAAATATCATCTGCTTTTGCCAGCAATTGTAACATCAGCTCATAAGGAGTAAAGCCCAATCCTAACAACATACTTTCATCACGGTAGTATGGACTAACATAATCGCATGGCAATAGATTGAATGCAGTTGCCAACTGAATAGCCTCATGCCCACGGGAAGTAGAATGAACATATTTACAAATTTGCCGGTTAGCTTCGTAAGTGCCATCCATTGCTTTGGCAGTACACATTAAGCGGTAAGCTTTTAAAAGAATTTCCGAACCAATCATGGCA
>JADGPX010000330.1 GCA_017882215.1 Chitinophagaceae bacterium
AACACTTAATGCAACACGTAATGAAACTAACGCATTAATTAACTCAACACTTAACGCAACACGTAATGAAACTAACGCATTAATTAACTCAACACTTAACGCAACACGTAATGAAACTAAGGCAATCCTTAAAGCAACACCAACAATAACTCCAACTTTGACACCTTCTTAACTTTAAGGCATGATCCATATCATCCGTTCCATTCAAACTAAATTGGTGCTTCAAATCCTCCATTTTTCCCACATAACGATCTCATCAAGGCCTTTTCGTGGTGTGGGTCGCGGGGTATCTGAGGGATACCCAAGAGGTAGAAGCGTAACTACTCGAATATCATCCGGGATATTCAATATTTCTTTGACCTTTTTTTCATCAAATGCACCAATCCAGCATGTGCCAAGGCTTTCTTCAACTGCCGCAAGTGTCATATGATCCACCGCAATTGCGGTGTCTATGGGATAAGCAAGCTGGCCGCATGACATTACATATTCTTTTTCTACAGAACAGGCTGCTATTACCACAGGCGCATCGGCCAAAAATTTCTGGTTCTTTGCTGCTTCTGAAAGCGCTTTTCGTGTGCTCGCATCTTTTATTACGATAAACCTGCGCTCCTGGCGATTCGAAGCTGAAGGCGAAAGTCTTCCGGATTCAAGTATCCTCACTAATTTTTCCTCTTCCACTTCACGGGCATCATACGCCCGGATGCTTCGTCTTGTTCGTATTGCTGTTTTCACATCCATAAATCATATATTACTTGAATTACGTAAATCATTATCTCTTCAAAATCACGATCAATTCAAATGTCCCAGTACCAGAAGTTCCAACCCTGGTTTTGTAATCCTTACTGTACCTTCATTTAATTCGATCAGACCGAATTCATTCATAAACTTGAAAATAGCTGTATCTGATAGTATTAGCCGATCCCTGATAGTTTTAAGATATACTTTATCCCCGTTTTGTATCATTTCAAGAATTCTATCTATGGTTTCCCCAAATTTTGACATAATATCATATAAGGTGAGCATTCTTAAATAATGATACGGAACAAAGTTTCTTAACACTTTTCCGTAACTCGTTTTCTTAATATAATTTCTAAACTATATTTAGTGTTATTTTATATTAGCTAACGTCATTGTAGTGATTGCCCTAAAAGGGTCAAAATAAAGGAGACACAAAAATGAATAATGAAAAAATTGAAAACCAGAGAAAAGATGAAGAAGAAAAAGTAGCAGAAGAAATGTTTAAGAAAGTAAGACTTTACATGGCTTAAGAATAAAATGGTGTTAAAAAATATTGCGGAGTTGCTAAAGCTTTGTAACACTCCGGCTTCTATAATTTCACCATTCCCCTTCTTTGCGATAACAATTTTCTTATTATCGCACCATGATTCTTACTCTTATGATCTTCATTTTCTCTATCTTGGAATAGTTGTCACACTTTTATCTAATTTTGCATCTAACCTGTGGAATCATTGCAATGACCTGAAAGAAGATATCGCACAAGGAAAAAAAACTATTATAACACAAAATTACTCTGTGCAAAAAACCGCTATTATTATTGCAATCTTGCTTTATATAATTTCTATCCTTATTGTTTATCAATTATCATTGGAAGTCAGAAGACCTATATACATATATTTCCTTATATGGGCAATCGCTACATGGTGCTATTCAGATAATTTAATCTTGAAAAAAGTTATTGGGTTTAGATTAAAGGAACATTATGTGGGAGAATTTGTAACATATGGAATAGCGTGGCCAATGTATACTCTTAGTATTTGGCTGATATATTCAGATCTAACCATTGTGGGTGAAATAATTTTAGCGGCTTTCTTTTTCTTTAGCATATCCGCATTATTATTAAAAGATTTAAAGGATATATCAGGTGATAGAAAGGCAGGTTTAAAGACTTTTGGGGTTGTTTTCTCACCATCAAAATTGGTTAAATTTTCATGTTATTTGATGGTAATATATTATTTTATCATTTTGAATCCCCTCTCTCTGGGTCATTTTAATAACGGGATCTTAGTAATGATCATCCCTTTTGTTTATTTTCTTAAGAATACTTTTTTTCATATGTATAAAAAAAATTGGACTTTAGGTGTGGGAGATTTAAGAGCACTTAAATCACTGGGCTATTCAGTATATGCATCAGTATTATTCCTGGGGCTTAGCACATTTCTTTAAATTTCTAAACAGGCATTTGTACCGCCGCTTGAAAAGAAAATGTTTTTACCGGATTCCGATAAATAATTCCTCTTTTGATATTTTAACGGAATATAGATGGATGGAGGAAATGATAATATGCCAAAATAATTTTCACCCAGTAATTGTTTAACTTTATCTTTGTATTCTAAAACTTTTTCTCCAAAAGCTGCTGCGACAAACACATCCAGGAAGAAAAAAACAAACTTATCATAATGGTTAAAATTAATTAACGTGGAAATAAAAGATTCGAACTTGTCTTCAACAAATTCATATGCAAGAACCACATCATTCGAGTAATCCGAAACATTCACATAAAATGGAAACATTTCAAA
>JADGPX010000099.1 GCA_017882215.1 Chitinophagaceae bacterium
TGATGTTTTAAAGCAATATAACCTTGCCTATACCGATAAAGAATTAAAAGAGTGTATAAGTTTTCCTTAATTGTCCTGTTTACAATTCATGATTTTTTTCTTTCAAAAAAAAATAATTCCATCAGTTACCAAACCATTACTCATTTTATTTATTAATGCTGAAATAAAATATAAACAATAAATATTCATTTATTAATCTCTCATTTATCATGAAAAAAAGATTATTTTTTATTCCTGTTTTTCTCCTCTTTGGAATTGCTGCCGTTGATGCACAACAAGCTATGAAACCTGAAGACACTGAATTTTATGCCCCCGTACCACCGGTAGTTACTCCCGGTAAATCCTGTGGTGATGCACCTTCTGATGCAATTATTTTATTTAACGGTGATAATTTAGACAAGTGGGTTTTAGCAGGCGACACAACAAAACCTGCAGACTGGATTGTAGATAAGGGTATTGTTACTGTTAAAAAAACTTCTGGTAATATACAAACCAGGCAATCTTTCCAGGATTATCAATTGCATATTGAATGGCGTATACCAAAAGACATTGCAGGCGAGGGGCAAGCACGTGGCAACAGTGGTTTGTTTCTTGCATCATTAGGCAAAGGCGATGCCGGATATGAATTGCAAATACTGGATAATTATAAAAATACAACTTATGTAAACGGGCAGGCAGGAAGCATCTATAAACAAAATCCTCCTTTGGTAAATGCTAATTTTCCTCCCGGTGTTTGGCAGGCTTATGATGTAGTATGGACGGCTCCGCGTTTTAACGAAGATGGGTCTTTAAAAACTCCAGCCCGTGTAACTACATTCTTTAATGGCATTTTAATTCAAAATAATTTTGAACTGAAAGGCCCAACTCTTTATATTGGTTTACCTTCATATAAAAAGCACGGTCCTGCCCCAATAAAATTGCAGGCACATGGAGATAAAAGCGAACCCCTCAGCTTCAGGAATATATGGGTAAGGCCATTATAATTTTACTCACGCCCTCGTTGGTGTTTTCTTCCACCAACGACACGAATAGCGGAGACCGCTTACTCATCATGCACAGAAGATTACTATAGATCGTTTGCAGTTGAAGCAAAGCTAACACACAGAATACCTGCAACGGCGAAAAATGACATTATCTGTAGCAAGAGATTTTATAAGCTTTGGCATTCGTTGTAACTGCATTTCACCGGTAAGAGTTCATATACCTTTTGTAGATGGATTTTTAAAGAAAAACTATCCCGGCAAGGAAAAAGAAATGTATGACAAGCTTTCCAAATCGCAGCCAATTGGCCGGATGGCAAAGTCTGAAGAAATAGCGTATCTTATTCTTTATTTATGCTCAGATGAAGCATCTTTTATTACCGGATGTGATTATCCAATTGATGGTGGATCTATTAAACTAAATACTTAAAACATTTTACATGAAGATTTTATTTTCTGTACTTTTTTGTTTGTTAATCTACAGCAACATTATTGCACAAACTTATACGCCAACAAAAGAAAATATTGCAGCAAGAACAAATTTCCAGGATAATAAATTTGGGATGTTTATTCATTGGGGACCATTCAGCATACCCAGTGATGGAGAATGGGTAATGAATATCAGGAACATTACTGTAAAAAATTATACCCGTTTACAAAAGTTCTTTAACCCTATTGATTTTAATGCAGAACAATGGGTAAGTATTGCAAAGAATGCCGGTATGAAATACATCACATTAATTACCCGCCATCATGATGGTTTTAGCATGTGGGATACAAAATTCTCAGACTTTAATATAATGAACACACCTTATCATAAAGATGTGGTTAAACTTTTGGCGGATGAATGTCATAAGCAGAACATCAAATTATTTCTTTACTATTCTCTGCTGGATTGGAGAAGAGATGATTATTCTTACTGGACGGGCAACACAGGGCATGGTACAGGAAGAACAGTTCATGGCAACTGGGAAGACTACATTCAATTTATGAAAAATCAGTTAACTGAATTATTGAGCAACTACGGTGAGATTTCAGGAATTTGGTTTGATGGTTATTGGGATCAATTGGGTAATGATAATCATGATAATCCCAAACCTCGTGTGGACTGGCACTTCAGGGAGTTGTATGATCTTATTCATAAGCTGCAGCCTCAATGTATGGTGGGCAATAATCATCACATTACACCTTTGCCTGGTGAAGATTTTCAGATGTTTGAAAAAGATCTTCCCGGAGGTAATACTACAGGTTTTGGTGGAGCTGCTGTTTCCTCACTTCCATCTGAAACATGTGAAACAATGAATGATTCATGGGGCTTTAATATTACCGATGTAAAATATAAATCGGTTAAGCAACTTATCCATTATATAGTAAATGTAGCAGGGCGCAACACAAACTTTTTATTAAACATTGGCCCAATGCCAAATGGCGAAATACAAAAAGAATTTATTGATACGCTTGCTGTAATAGGCAAGTGGATGCAGCAATATGGGAAAAGTATTTATGGAACAAGAGGTAATGATGTGCCTCTGCAACCATGGGGTGTTGTTACTTCAAAAGATAAAACAATGTATGTGCATATAATAAATAAAACTGCAGAGCCTTACATTTTTATTTCTTCTTTAAAGCAAAAAATTGCCAGTGCAAAAATATTGAATACAGGAAAAACTATTTCGTACAAACAACAACCCGAAGGGGTTTTTATTTATCTGGATAATGTGGCGATGGATGACATTGATACTATTATTCAATTAGAAACAAAATAATTAAATCACATGAAGTTGATAAGAGCCATTGATGCAGATAAGATAAAAACAGGCATCGCCATTGATGATAAATTTTATGATACACCCCCGATTTCTATGACTTAAACAAACAAAAAAACAAATGTTTTTTTAGGTTTGTAAAAGCAAAGAGATGATACACTTCGATACATCGACAGTATTATTATCAAAGTAAATAGTGCCAGCTTTTGCTGGCATTTTTATTACAGCTTCTTCGAAGCTGAGCAAAGAGAAGATTCCTTCTCCTCATCTCAAGTATTATTAAGCGGCAGTATTGGTTTTATATGGCAGATTGTTTTTTATTACGGCTGCAATTCGAAGTACAATTTTATTTCTAACATTATTCAGAATAAGCATTTTCGGTTTGCCTTCTTTAATTTTCCGTTCATAGTATTGTTTAAATTCCGGGTAATAAGTAACGGCACATAAAGCGGCAGTATGCAAAAGTTTTTTCATTTTTTTATTGGCCATATTATGCACTTTAGGTTTTCCTTTTACTGAACTGCCTGAAGTATATTCAAAAGGAACAACCCCGCAATAACAGGCAAGTTGTTTTGCTTGTGTATAGTTTTTAAATTCATTAGTAAAATAAACCAGATAACAAAAAGTGATTCTGGCTACTCCAGGTACAGAAGAAACAAGTTTAAATTTTTCGAAAAGCTCTTTATCGGATGCTATGAGTTCATCAATCTTTGCATCCAGTGTGCCAATATTATTTTCAATACCCTGCAAGGCTTTACTAATTGCTTTCAAAGCTATCTTCCCTGCCGTTTTATCAACAGAGGTCAATTCATTAACAGGCACTACCAGAGCGGTTTTGCTGTTGATTAATTTTTCTCTTAGCATCAGAAATGTTTTTAAATTTTCTACGATTAAACGAGGGGGATTGTAGGGGACAAAATCCTGTTGATTGCGTTGAGCAAAAAGTGCAATTCTTTTTGCATCAAGTTTGTCATTCTTACCTCTTTGAACACCAAGGCTACGAATAATTTTTAGTGACATCTCCATCCATAAATTTCCACGCTGAGCAATAATAAATCTTGAAAGCTGCTTGCTGTAGTAGCCTGTATGCTCCATACAGAAAACAGTTTCAGGGAAAGAAATCTTTTCCTTATTCAATCGGTTTTTTAATTCTTTGAACCCTTTACTATCATTAGTAAAGACAAGTTGAATAATCTTGCCAATATCATTATTAATGATAATAGCAACATCGATGGTCAATTTTGACACATCGATTCCGATGAAATGAATTAGTTTTTTCATAATTTTAAAAAGGTTTATAACAATCATACATTGAACACATCCAAAACCTTGATAATAGGTCGTGAGCCTTAATTTCTATCTGGAGAATGTTCAATGAAAAGGCAGAGGATTTAATCAAGGGTTAGGCATAAAAAGCCTTGCATCCGTTAATAATGAGCCTCTGCCTTTTGATTGTTAAGTGAATAATAATATCAGTATAAAAGTAGAACTGATTAACAGGAGATAAAACTAAAGGCTATCCTTAGTATTTTACAATAATAAAAGTATTGCTGTCCTGAGTTTGTAACTCAGGACTTTCTCCATAATCTTTGCACCGTTTGCTATCTCTATTATTTTAAGTATAAAAAAATATTTCTGTTCTTGGTCTACTATTTCGGACTTATAACCTACAATCGAAGTTGGTAAGTCCTGAGTTACAAACTCAGGACAGCAGCGGGCCGCGTATTCTTTTTATTATTTCCTGGTGATCTTATCTCTTATTTCTTTCCAGGTAATTACGTAAATATTATTTTCTTTTAAAAGCTTTGCACATTCAGTGCCTGAAAAAAAATCAAAATCCTGTTGACGCCAGGCTGCTCCCCAATCAGGATGATCCATTGTAATTGCTTTCATTTCATCATTATCGTACGCTGTATGTATGATGAGGTAAGTAAGGCCCGGCTTAATATTTTTTATTCCATTAGTATAAAAATTTTTCATCCCCTTTTTAAAATCTTCCTGTGAAGCTGTGAGAATATTATCTACTATTACATCTTTATCAGATATCATGGTATCAAGCTTAACCTTAAGAAGTGCTTCCAGTTGGCGTGGAATAAAAACGGGGATACTGAATTGATGCCCTGTTTTAATATAAGCTTTTAAAAAATCGGCACGGTATAGCACTGTGCCCATGTGAGCATCAAGGTGTGTTGGTTGCACCCCAAAAAGCAAAGCACGTTTTACCTGGTTGCTAATTTCTTCTTCCACTTCGGCAGCCGTTGCATTTTGCAAAACACTGTCTGCTGAAGAATAAAAAAATCCATTTTTGTTTACAAGTCCCGGTACATTGGCTACCGCGGTTATCGGGCGGCACTTATAATATTTCCATTCACTGGTTAATGTTAAATGCAAACCAATATCTGCAGAATTTGACTGGGCATAAGCGGCTATTTCAGGAAACCATGGGCAGGGCACCATCATGCTTGCTGAACTTACGCAACCTTTCTCCATGGCGGTTATTGATGCTATGTTCTCAGAATGTGAAATGCCGAGGTCATCTGCATGAATGATCAGAAGTTTTGCGTTTTTAGGATACCCAAGTCTTTCCTGGATAGATTTTACCTGGCAATATGCAACAGATGTATAAAAAGAAATGAGCAATAAGATAACCCTGGTTTTCATTTTAATATATTTTTTTATGAATTGAATTTATGAAATTAGGTGTACTGAATTATATTAATTTTTTTTTTGCTCATCGTTATTTGCAAAAAGGAATTACAAACTTTTCTGCGTAATATTGCCCCCAACGCTGGCGCAAGTATGCAGGGCTGGCTTATAGCGTGGCGTACTTGTGCCAAATAATATTTTTCCACTTATAATCACCCCCACACTATCCTTAGTATTTTTTCACCTGCCGTGTCTCCCTCAAAGTCTTGTGTGTGGCGGGACACGGCTGAAGCAGAGACTTAACATCCCCGTGTCCTGCTCTGCACTAAGCTAAAAGTAGAGACACGGCTAAGGAAAAATTTATCTAATGTAAGTAAAATCTTGTGGTCAGTTTCGTATATAAGCCTTGGTTAAATGTACAGTTGTATGCTACAGCGTTAGATAAAATAATTAGCTTTGAGTATTATTTTAAACGGTCGATAAATGAAAAAATGTTGCTACTACCTTGTATTATGTATACTTGTTTTTTTAAGTGTATTATCCTGCAAAAAATCTCCAACAACAGCCACCGCTCCTATAGTTATTACACCACCCCCGCCACCAGCTGATACGATAGCAAATACACCCATAATACCGCCAATAATTTATAGCGGTTACTCTTTATTGTGGAATGATGAATTTAATGACGCTGGTATTGATGGAAGCAAATGGAATTTTGAAACAGGTACTGGCGTTAATGGTGATTTTGGTACCGGGCAGTTAGACAGGGCTACAGACAGACCGGAAAATGCGAAAATACAAAACGGTGTGCTTAATTCAGGAGGAGGCTGCCTTGCTATTACAACACGACTTGAAAATTTTATGGATAGGGCTTATACCAGTGCAAGACTTACTACAGCTGGTAAAGGTGCATGGGCCCCTGGAACCCGCATTGAAGCCAGGGTTTGGCCAAGAGATGTATTATATAAGGGCCAAGGGTTTGCTTTTTGGATGATGCCTGCAGAAATGCCGGCCAATGAAACATATATAATGTGGCCGCAGGGGGGTGAAATTGATATTATGGAATATGTAGGATCAATACCTTATGATAATCTCGGTTCTGTGCATTATGCATGGAGCTGGGAAAATAACCAGTATCAAAGCTGGAACCATGGACATAAAGGAGCATATTATTCTTATGATGATAAACAGGTTCCGGTAACAAATCCCGGCTGGGGCGGATGGCCCGTAACTGCCGGCAATGCATCGGCAGGAAGCGGAGGATTTCATATTTACCGTATAGACTGGTATAGCGACCGGATGGAATTTGCTATTGATGATAATGTTTATCATATTCATTATTTTAATGATGGCGCTGCTTTTAATAATGCTCCCGACGGGCAGGATGCAGATGCGATTGTAACAGTTGCAGGTAAAAGAGTGATGAAGTCAGAATATTCTTCTAATCATTTTACCCAATGGTCTCCGTTTGAACATAAATTTTTTATGCTGTTTACGGTCGGCGTAGGTGGTAATGATAATATGACTTATGGCGGAGCTATCGTTCCTAATGCCATATTTCCGTGCACAACATTTATAGATTGGGTGCGTGTGTATAAACGCTTATAGGGTAATTTGCGGAGACTTATATTTATTTTTGATTTATGAAACTTCTCCCAACTGCCGCAAGTAAAAGTAGCAGAGGTTTTGTGCGTAAGCTACTTGTGCCTCCGCTGTATTTTTAAATGAATAGAAGTGTTGCTGTCCTGAGTTTGTAACTCAGGACATTCTTTGTATATTAGAATTACATTTTCTGCTATGAAAAAAATTACAATCTTAATTTGTTCGCTCTTTTTAATTTGTTCAAATATTTTATTTGCGCAGCATTTTAAAAAAGATGGTACTCCTGATAGAAGATTTAAAGAAAATAAAATTACTTCCATTTATTCTACATCACCTTCATGGAATTCTACATCCACAACTTTTCCAAAATATTCTTCACATCCAAATTATTCATTTGTTCCAAGAGATTCAAAGGGAAGAATAAAAAGAAGTTCTGCAGCAAAATATGAATTCAAAAAGGAAACTGGTTATCCTCATGGCAGGCCGGGATATGTAATTGATCATATTAGACCTTTAAAAAGAGGTGGCTGTGATTGTCCATCGAATATGCAATGGCAAACAAAAGCAGAGGCTAAGGCAAAGGATAAAATAGAATAGCTTCTGTGTTGTTGTTGGTCGTCTGACCAAAAACATTCGCATCAAATTTAGAACTGTATTACTAACTGTAATAAATAATAAACTGCTCCTGTCATCATCAGACTACCAAATCTATCCAAAAATCCACCTTGTCCCGGAAGCAGATTGCTGTAATCTTTTATTTTTACCAGTCTCTTAAAATACGAGCCTAATATATCTCCGGTAAAAGAAGTTAAACCTGTTAATAGACCCAACATAATTGCAATGAAGAGTGATTTATGAATCCACGAAGCTGAGGGTATAGCTGATATAATGCAAAATATCCATCCTCCTGCAAGACCTTCTACTGTTTTTGCAGAACTTATTTTTGATGCCAGTTTATGCTTGCCTATTAATTGTCCGGTAATCTGGCAAAAGCCATCAAATACAAATACCTGGAAATAAATAAAAAGCAAAAAGGCCTGATTGAAAGTTTCAGCAAATTTCCAAAAGCCAAAAGCGATTAGAAAATAACTAAAAAGAGAAATGATTACATATTGGATTCTTGTAATTACTACGGAAAAGTTTGCTTTCAACATTTCAAATAATCCTGCGGCTATAATAACAATTGCTGCTACATAAAATAGATTGGCAAATATGCTTGCGACCACAATTCCTGTAATAGCCACGTACGTAAAGTACTTTAACCATCTTTGAAGTTGTATATGCTTCTCTTGTTTCTTATTGGCAAGATACATTCCTATGGCTCCCACTATAAGATATACAATGATGTAATAAAAGATGGGGTGCATTAATTTTTGTCTTTTAATATCCAGTATAATCCCTTTGCATTACTTACTGGTTTGGAAATAACTAATACAATAATCATCTCTTCAATACAAGCCAATACTCCTATGCAGATTGCCAAATAAAATAATGGTAGATAAAATATGTAGACAAAAAGTGTTACAATAAATGCTCCTTGTACATATCCGGTTATTTTAAATAAATAGGTATGGAGTCCTATTACCTTCCGGAATTTTACTAACATTATTGAATATGAAAGCAAATATGCTGTCAGGAAAATGACAATAGAAACAGTATAGGGTTTTAATTCGTTCCATTTAAAAATATATATAGCTAAGAAGGCCAGAAAATATGTACCTATATCAGCCCATGAGTCTAATTTGGTACCTATTTGCGTTTGCATTTTAAAAACCCTTGCAATCAATCCGTCTAGAATATCAGTGACCATACTTATAGTAATAAAAACAGCAAACAATTGTTCATTTTTACAAACTATCAGGTATAGTATGAAAGGAAATATACATATCCTGTATAAAGAAAGGATGTTAGGAATTGTCCAGGATTTTTCAGTTGAAGGAGTTACCAAGAGTTATATTTAAAGATGCTATGCAATATATAAGTATTTTTCCTGAATAATAAACAGGGTTTTGCATCATGAGCAACCAACTTCTTTCTGCACTCATTTTTTTGGGAATTTTTGGTCTGCTGATAGTTTTTACGCAAATTTTGCATAAAGTTTTTAATGTAAAGTCAGAGGTATCAAGGAAATTTATCCATATAACCGGCGGCATTCTTTCTTTATTTTTCTTTCATTTTTTTAAATCGCATTGGTGGGTTTTACTATTGTGCTGTATTGCATTTTTAATTTTGGTGATTACTTACATAAAAAAATTGCTTCCGGGTATTCATAAAACTAATCGTCTCTCCTTCGGAAGTATTTTTTTCCCCATTCCTGTTTACATCTGTTTTCTAGCAGCTATAAATCTTCAAAATAACACTCTTTTTTATCTGCCAATTTCTGTACTTACAATTTCAGATCCAGCTGCCGAGTGGGGAGGTAAAAGATGGGGGCGGTATTCAAGATCTTTTTTTCATGAACAAAAAACCTTAGCAGGTTCACTGTGCTTTGCTGTCAGTTCATTTTTTATTTCACTTATATGGCTGGAAGTTATATTTAAAGTGCCATTTATTAAATGTTTATTAATTAGCGTATCTATATCAATTATCGTTACCGCTATTGAATTAATAAGTTTGCGAGGATTTGATAATCTCGCTATTCCGCTTTCTACGCTGGGATTACTTATCTTATTTTTACATTAGGCTGAGAAATCCTTTCTCCCTCTATCCTTAGTATTTAAAATAATAAAAGTGTTGCTGTCC
>JADGPX010000331.1 GCA_017882215.1 Chitinophagaceae bacterium
ACAGCACTTGCAGGGTATGGCTTTTCAACCAGCAATGCGGGTACACCGAAAGATTGCCCACTATCGAATATTCCTTGTATAAACTCTTTACCGCTTTCATTAACACTAACCATTTTTATACTGCCATTTACAATCTGATAATAAAATCCGGGCATATTTCCTTCAAAAAAAATACTCTGATTTTTTTTATACTTTCTAAAAGTTCCTCCTTTATCTAACAAAAGTTTTTGAGGAATCATAATATTTTTAAAAGTAAGGTCACCGGTGAATAAAATAGGGCATAAAGATCATTATTATTTATTATTTTAATCATACGTAAGTTTTTCTATCGTTGTAATTTTGCATTGTTGTAATCTTGCATTATAAAGAATCATTTAAACCCTCTCATTTATGAAAAAATTAATAGTGTTAAGTATTATCGCAATTATTATGTATGCATGCAACAGCGGCGGTTCAAATGAAACCACTCAAACAACTCCTACAACAACTACACCCGATCCAAATGGAGAAAAAATTTCAACTCCGGGCGGCGATGCTCCTGCATACGATCCTAACCGTGGAGCAGGAAAGTTTACCCATGTTGATGTTGGCGATAAATTAGATGCTTCATTGGCGTCTGGCGGCGAAAAAATATATGGAGTAAAATGCTCAGCCTGTCACAAACTTACTGAGGAGAAATTAGTGGGTCCGGGATGGAAAGGTGTCACTGAAAGATTTAAGCCTGAATGGATAATGAATTTTGTAACTAATACTGATGAAATGCTGAATAAAGATCCTAAGGCTCAGGCACTGCTTGAAATTTGTTTGGTACGTATGCCCAATCAAAATCTTACAGATAATGACGCCAGGCAGCTTTTGGAGTATATGCGTAAGAACGATGGTATTAAATAATTCTCTTCTAATAAATACTTCTAATAAATACTGACATGAAAAATTTTAAATTGAATGCGTTAGCAATGGTTTCCTTATGCCTTTTACTTTCTTTAAATAGCTGTAAGCCAAAAAATGCCAGTAATGCTGTGAATGGTGATGCGGCATCAAGGGTGTATGTACCACCAGGAAAGTATGATGAATTGTACAATTTTGTTTCCGGTGGTTTCAGCGGACAGGTAAGCGTTTATGGCATACCGTCGGGCCGCCTGCTTCGGGTAATTCCTGTGTTTTCCGTTAACCCGGAAAATGGATGGGGTTATAGTGAAGAAACAAAACCTATGTTGAATACTTCACATGGCGAAGTTCCCTGGGATGATCAGCACCACCTTGATCTATCACAGACCAATGGCGAAATTGACGGACGCTGGTTATTTGCCAATGCCAACAATACACCGCGTATTGCACGCATTGATCTTAAAACTTTTCGTACTGCAGAAATTATCGAAATACCCAATAGCGCTGGTAATCACTCTTCTCCTTTCATTACAGAAAATACCGAATATGTTGTCGCCGGTACCCGCTTTAGTGTACCTATGGATAACTCAAATGGAGATGTTCCCATAAATACGTACAAGCAAAACTTTAAAGGCACATTAAGTTTTATAAGTGTTGCACCAACTGATGGTAATATGAAAATTGCTTTCCAGATATTACTACCGGGGATGGATTTTGATTTGAGTCATGGCGGCAAAGGCCCAAGTCATGATTGGTTTTTCTTTAGTTGTTACAATTCGGAGCAGGCACATACTTTATTGGAAGTAAACGCATCACAACGCGATAAAGATTTTATTCTGGCAGTTAACTGGAAAAAAGCCGAAGAGTATTTGAAACAGGGCAAAGGGCAAAAGCAGCAGGTAAAATACGCACACAATAAATATGATGATGTTACACACACTGCAACTTCAGTAATAGAAACAGAAATAATAATGCTGGATGCAAAAGATTTACCCGGAATCGTATATATGATTCCATGTCCCAAATCTCCGCATGGATGTGATGTTGACCCCACCGGTGAATATATAGTAGGAAGCGGAAAGCTTGCAGCACTGATACCGGTTTTCTCTTTTACAAAAATTCAACAGGCAATTGCCAATAAAACTTTTGATGGTGATTATTCAGGCATCCCTGTAATAAAATATGAAGCGGCATTGTATGGAGAAGTTAAAAAGCCTGGCTTAGGACCCTTGCACACTGAGTTTGATGGCAAAGGAAACGCTTATACTACCTGTTTTGTTTCTTCTGAAATTATGTTTTTTGAAATTTGCCTGTCAAGATTTTTTGCAATTAAGGCGATTGCTTTATCAAGTTGTGCCTGGGATACGTCAATAAGATTTACCTTAAAACCATTTGCAGCAAAAACATGCGAGATGCCATTCCCCATTGTGCCTGCACCAATTATTGTTACTGTTTTAATCATAATAAATTTCTTTATAAATTCGATTGTAAATGTAGTCCAAATATATTTTTATTTTTGTGCTAATGAATTTTGCTGAACTGTGTTTTGCTTGCCATCAAAGTAAAATACTTAAGGTTAATAAATCAATCAGATATTATAAAACTTTTAGGAAAACAATAAATCTAAATTATAAT
>JADGPX010000332.1 GCA_017882215.1 Chitinophagaceae bacterium
TTGGTAATCAACAACCTCCGACACACCTGACATCATGATACTAATGAGTGGCTTAATCCATCCTAACATACCCCAATCTTTGGCCTGATTATAGTTATATGCCTGTTTTTCATAACCGGTTCCGAGCGAAAGAATGGCCATATCTCTTGCAGTAACTTCATATTCATTGTGTACCTCAGCATATGCACAAAGGGCAGGATTGTTGACAAATACACCACCATCAATGAGCGGATAATTGATATTTGTAAGCGATTTTACTTTTGAACATTCAAAAT
Organism: Chitinophagaceae bacterium; assembly: GCA_017882215.1. Taxonomy (GTDB): domain Bacteria; phylum Bacteroidota; class Bacteroidia; order Chitinophagales; family Chitinophagaceae; genus Ginsengibacter. Next base: position 276 of record JADGPX010000332.1, read on the forward strand.
AAGTAGGCGCAGCCGAGGTGGCTCGTGCGACATCTTTTACAAAATAATCCCAACCTTCATTTTTTATTGCATCGTGTTGAGTGAAAAAATGTCCCTGTCTTCTTTTAATGTCATAAGAAGAAATAAGGCAGGGTCTAAGCAACTGGCTGAGTTTTGTTTCACCAAAATAATCGTTTAATGCTTCTTCCAGTTCTTCTGCCGGGTATTTTTCATCTAATATTCCTCCTGCAGTTCTGATTTTGTGCTTTAATGGAATGTTAAAAATTTCATCGCCTCTTTCCAGATAAAGATTAACTACTTCCTCTGCTGTGAATTTAGGGCGAAGTGGATCCTTCTGATCCGGGCAAAGATAGGCACAAGCAAGTATACCACCGGTGCTGGTACCGGCAATTAAGTCAAAATAATCCGCTATTCGGGCATTCTCATTAGCAGTTGCTTTTTTGAGTTTCTCTTCCAGCATTACTAAAATCTGTCCGGGAATAATTCCACGAATTCCTCCACCGTCAATAGACAGAATACGCGTAAGTTTTTGTTTTGTTTTTGCCATAGTGTTTAAATTTAAGAATGATTGAATTTCAGATTTAATGCTTAAAAAATACCTTGAACATATAAATAAAAGACTATAGTAATGGCAGAAAATTTGAATTAAAACTATTAATTGTATTACCACCAAAAAAATCAGTACCCGGACAGGACTTAGTTGTTCCTGTTCCCTCTTCGGAAATCCTTTTTCCAAGCGTAAGGTCATACCAATGATGATAGACAATGCTTTGGTCATTTGCTGTTAAGTTAAGGTTAGCCAACAATGCTTTATTTATAGAAATGATTGTGTCCCTATGTACTGGGGTCATTGTATCCTTTCCGATATCAAAGTTTCCAACATTTTCTATGCAAATACCATTAGAATTTGCTCCTTTAATTCCTGCTGGAATTGTATTTATATTTCTGCATACCATAATTTTACCATCCGGGAAGATGGTGAAATTTTGAGCAATCTCTGCAAATCCACGTTCCAGATGGCTTTTTTCCATACTTTTACAAAGTTTAAAATGGTTTTCATTTTTAAAGTGCTTATAGGCAGGAACATAAGTATGATGCTGCTGAATTAATTTGATTTTCCTCGTGATGTTTTGCATATTCAGCCAGTCTTCAAACTCGTTTAAATCGAGTAGGATGAACTTACCAATTGCTTTCATTGTTTTTTACTTTTAAGGTTTACAATTAATCTTTATAACAAACTGCTTTCAAAATTTAAAATTTCCACCACATTTATCTACTCAGATTGTGGAGCGAAATCGCTTAAGCTTATTTATGAACTGTTTCTTTTGAAAACCTTTTCTTCAATGCTGCTGCTTCAGTGTTGTTTATATCTTTATTTAAAGCAGAATTGGCAAATAACAAAACTTTAGCTGTGTCGCCGAGTGATGCATGTGCTGTTGCTGCAGTTGTCAAAACTGAAGCATTTGAATCAGGGGCCATCGCAAAACTTGAGATTTTGGTTTCAAGTTCTGTTTTTAGAGAAGTATTACCAGGATTTTCCTTAATTTCGGCTATTAACTTTTCAATTTGTACCTGAGGAGTATTAAACTTCGTTTGGAGCATTCTTGCTTCAGAAAAATCGGGAGAAATAAGAAGAGCCCTGTCAACAAGTTTTTCAGCCCTCACAGTATCACCCAAAATCGCTTGAGCTTTGCCAAACTCAATTAGTGTTTTATAGTTCATGGTCTGTCTTCTTTCGATTTTCTTCAACGTCATTTCTAACTTACTGCGCTGATCACTATTAGAAGAATCCTTTGCAATTGCCGTTGCGTACGTTTCAATCGTTACTACTCCATTATCATACACGATCTTTTGAATGGATGGATAACCAATCATTATAATAGACAGAAAGAATAATATGATAAGCTCTTTAAGATGCCGTTTCTGGATCACAAATACTATTAAGATTATCAGGAGCGTAATAAACAGCAAAACGCCCAAAACAAGAAGAATAAATTCATAAAAATACAGTCCATCAATTGTTTTCATAGTGACCTCCTTTTAAATATTTTGTCATTAGTGTTGCGTTATAAATCGAACAAATTCATAGGTATATTCAAAATCAAATAGATTTTTCCTCCTTCATAAATTCACGGCGAATACCTTCAATGAGGTCGGTACTAATAAGTTCTTTACTGTTTTGCGCATAGGAACGCAAAGCAGCATATTGAACTGCACTTAAAATAGATGCTCCTGGTGCGC
>JADGPX010000100.1 GCA_017882215.1 Chitinophagaceae bacterium
GTTCCAATAGTTGCAGCTTGTTCGGTAGTAACCACACCTGTTTTTTCAAACCGGGCCAATGCACTGGGTAAACTAAATAATTCTTCAGAAATCCCTTCAAAGTCCTTTTCATACGCATCAAACAACTTAGTTAATTCATCGGCTAATGCACCTGTAAATGGGAAATTGGTTTTCCCGGCACGGATTAAACCCTTTGCCAGCCTGTTGCCGCACCAGGTTTGAAAGTAATTAATCAGAGGGGTTCTTAATCTTCCAAATACTGCGCTGCCTAATTGGTAAGCTACATCTGTACACATGCCACTTAAATCGCCGGTGTGCATGGCTACCCTTTCTAATTCCAGCGCAATTGTCCGGGCTAACTGCAAATCCCCACCTGGTTGATACTTACATAAACTTTCCCAAAGATTTACAAAAGCAACCGTATGCCCTGCCACCGAATCACCGGCAATGTTTTCTGCCAATGTAATCCGTTGAAGTAATTTTTTCTTTTCAAGGAATAATTGTTCTACACCTCTGTGCTGGTAACCCAATTGTATTTCAAGATGAAGAATCTGCTCTCCATTACAAATGAATCGAAAATGCCCCGGTTCAATGATACCGGCATGTATGGGGCCTACGCCAACCTCATGCAATTCTTCACTTTCAATTGCAAAAAATGGATACCCGGCAACAGTACTATTTTTATCAACCCGGTTAAAAGGATAACGAACAGGTTTTAGCCAGGGATGGTCCGTATAAGCTATTCCAAAATTTTCATGAATCTCCCGTTCAAATTTTTCAAATACAAGGTTGTGTTTTGAAAAAGAGGGTAATGGCTGTTTTGCATCCACTATAGATGATGAAATATTTATTGAGTTTAGTTCATCATTGGCAATGCAGCAAATAAGTTTGATTTTATTTTTGTGGGGAAAACCAAAATAATTTACGCAATGATATTGTGATTCTTTCATCAGGGACAAAACAATGGTCTCCCTGAATGAATTATAGTCCAACTCCGGAATAGATGCTAACGGAATAGTTTGATTATTTTTTAGAATTGCATACTTCATATCAATGTGGTAAATTTTTTATTGCTTCATTAATTAAATCCACCATTTGCTGAGGAGGGTTAAATCCGAGATAAAAAACCAATCCCAACAAAATAAATTGCGAAAGCGATTCTTTAAGGCTGATTTTCCCGACATGCGAAGAATCGAAATTTACCGGGGGTGCGTAGATCAGCCGGAAAAAATTTTTGCCCAATGCCCACATTGCCAGAGTAAGAAGAATCAAAATTAAAACTAGTAAACCGATATAGTGTTTTTCAAACATCGCTCTGAAAATCATAAATTCACTGATAAACATGCCCGATGGCGGCATGGCTGTAATGCAAATAAAAACAAGCAGTATGACCATCGCCCCCGGGGTATAATATTTAAAATAGCCGCCTGTGTTTCTTATCAGGTAGCTTTTATATACACGATGAACTTGTTGTATTTGATAGAACAGACTCGCTTTCGTAAACGAGTGAAATATCAAATGAAGAAAAACAGCATAATAACCTATCCCGCCCGTTCCAAGACCGATAGCAACAATTCCCATATTTTCCAAACTGGAATAAGCCGACATTCTTTTAAAATGATTCACCCTGAGAAGATAAACTGCTGCGACGAACACAGACAAGGTACCGGAAATAAGCAGGATATTGTTTGCCCACGGCAATATAGAAGTTGAAGCGATGATGGTGTATGTACGGAAGATGGCGACAAATCCGACATTCATTAACGTTGTTGAAATAAATGCGCTGATTGGAGGAGGTGCAACAGTATGCGCATCTATACAAACCGTGTGCATGGGAAACAATCCCATCTTAGCGCTGTAACCAACTATAATGAAAAGGAATGCCAGCTTCAACCAGAATGGATTGAATGTAGCAGCATGTTGAATAAGGGATTGATAAGAAAGATTGATGGTGCCGGCTTCCTGTGCTGAAATGCTGAGAAAAAGAATTCCGATAAACGCAAACGTAATTGCAATGGAACAAACAAAGAGGTATTTCCATGACGCTTCAATGGCATATTCTGTTCGTTCATGATAAATCAGAACAGCGGCAGCAAAGGTGGTGAGTTCAACAAAAATCCATGTTGCCGCAATGTGGCTCGCCAAAAAAGCGCCTGTCTGTGCCATAATCAAAATGCCTAATGCAGCATAGTAGATGGCTTGAGCACGAAGCGGAGTGGTATGAAATTTATGCTGATGCTCGAGATATCCAACGCTATGATAAGAAGATGTGGTGGATAGAATGCTTAATACAATCAGCATAATCAAAGCCACTCCATCCACAGTGAAATAACCCAACTGCTCTGTGTTAAAATGAAAACACTCATAAATAGTAAATCCCCACTGCAAAATGTTAAAGAGAATTAAAAGAATATGGTGCAAAGTTTTGCTTCTGGCAAAAAATAAACATCCGATAAGTACAACAGCAAGTATGAAATAATATAAGGGCATTTTCTTTTCTCTTTAAGTTTATAATCTAATCTCTAAGTTGGCTGAGTGTCTGCATGTCTGGTTCTTTAAACACATCCTTGATTTTATTCACAAAGATTCCCAGCACCAGGAAACTCAGGAAAAAGTCAAGCAATATTCCTGTATTGAGTAACATAGGCATTTTGTTGCCTACCGCCAGGGATAAAATAAAAACGCCGTTTTCAACAATCAGAAAGCCCATTACGTGAGTGATGATTTTTCTTCTTGTAATAATAATATACAGCCCTGCGAACAATGCCGAAAGCGCTACCACAAAATATATTTTACTGATGTGCGAAGCATTAATTGCATTGGATAAAATAAAAGTAATAATGATGATAGTGGTAATGATAATAAGCGAAATGAAACTTGGCAAATAGGGTTCTGAATCGCGGGTAATTTTATTTTTTTTAATTACATAATTCATGAACAACGGAACAACAATGGTTTTGAAAATGATAGTTTCAAGCAAAATAAAAATCAGGTTCAGCGTAGTAATCTGAGTCAATTCAATAAAGCTGACACCGAACAAAAGAAGTCCCTGGAATGCAAATATCCTGATGTACGTGAGCAGCCGGGTTGCAATGCCGAGGTACAGCAGCGAGATGGTGAACACGATAAGTAATACATTGGTCATTGTGAAAATTCTTTTTTTTAATTGAATCTGCCTAACATCAGCAGTACGCCAAAAAATATGAGTAGTGATACAGATGATAGTACAAAAATATATTGAGCATTATGGTTCATTCTGAATCTTGCCGTAAAAGATTCAAGTAATCCAACAGCTATTGCAAAGAGTATCTGAATCCCAAAGAATATAGGTATGGTCAGGTATAATGGAAAACTGCCCATAAACAGGTTTGCAATCAACGCACCATACATAGCAAATTTCAGATTGGTAGCGTATAAAATCATTCCCAGATCAAAACCACTGTTATCCAGAATCATCACTTCATGAACCATGGTGAGTTCCAGATGCGTCTTGGGGTCATCAATGGGCATACGGCTATTTTCAACCATTGTAATCATTGCCAAAACAAATGTTGCCAATACCCCAAGTATGTAAGATATAGAAGACCCGAAATGCAATGAAGCAAAAATTTCCTGGAAAGAGGTTTTCCCTGTAAGAAGAGCAAATGAACCCATTAGAATAAAAAATGCAGGTTCTGCAAACATTGAGTACAATGCTTCGCGACTGGCTCCCATGCCTTCGAAACTGCTTCCTGTGTCCAATGCAGAAATTATGCTGAAAAATTTTCCAAGCGCCAGTACATAAGCAAAAAAAACAAAATCTCCTTCGAAAGAAATAATTCCTTTGTATTGCCCAAACGGCACCACCATAATTGCCATCAGCACCGAAGCAAAATAAATACTTGGAGCAATCTGAAAAATAAAACTCGTTGTCTTACTATACACCGCACCCTTCTTCCACAAACGGATAACGTCTTTCACAGGCTGAAATATTCCGGGACCTTTTCTTCCCGTTACAATGCTCTTGGTTCGGATAATAATCCCTGTAAAAAAGATGCTTGCCAAAATAATTAAAATAAAACTTATCATCGTTTACAATTGATTTAAGAATTCAATGAGCGATTTTATAGCCCCGTATAAAAACGGCAGCCCCAATACCAGTATGATAAAAACAATACCATACAGCGTGTACATTTGAATCATGCCATTTTGCAGAAACCGAAATTTTCCCAAAAAATATTTTATCTGCTTCAGAGGAATATCAATTAGCCACTCCTCCACTATATCATATGGATGCGTTTCACGCCAGCCATCTCTCGGAAAAATGCCTTTTATTTCTTTCTTCTTTTTGTAAATTGAAAGCAGTGGCTCTGCGAGTTTGCGATAAGTACGAACGAATGAACTGGCTGAGTACTGCATCTTAGCTGTATTGCCAACATATCCGCAGCTCCAGGTAGGTGTAATCGCAACCGATTTTTGTGCTGTAATTTTTTTACGAATGAAAAAAATTATGCCGGTCAATACAATTAACCCTGTTGAACACCAGCCAATATACATCATTGTGTATCCGGTATTCGTAACCGTGTATGCTGCTTCTGCTGAAAGAGATAATTTATCTGTAAATAACTTCAGCGGCTCTGAAAGCATGCCAAGGAAAAAATTCGGACACAAACCAATCGCGAGAATTAATCCCATCACCATATACATCGGGATAAGTTTTCCTGCGCTGCTTTCAGTTGGCGGATGAGGAAAATGATGACGCGAATTTCCAAGGAAGACCGCACCGAATGCTTTGGTGAAACACAACAGCGCAAGTCCGCCAATGATCACCAGCCCGAAAACGGAAATCAAAAGAGACAACATAGAAACCATATTCCCTGTCTTCAGCCCATTGAACAAACCTGAATAAATCAGGAACTCCGAAACAAAACCATTAAGTGGCGGAAGTCCGCAGATAGCCAGTGCAGCAACAAGAAACAAAATTGAAGTGTGAGGCATCCGCTTCACTATTCCTCCCAAATGTTCAATGTTCATTGTATGAGTTGCCTGGTAAACGTTTCCTGCCCCGTAAAACAAAAGCGACTTAAAGAGTGAGTGATTTAACACGTGCAACATCCCACCCGCGAATCCCAACGTTGTGAGAAGGAGATTATTGGTCCCAATTCCAATTGTTCCCAATCCTATCCCAATACCGATTATACCGATATTTTCAATGCTGTGATAAGCAAGAAGTTTTTTAAGATTGTGTTGCAAAATGGCAAGCATCACTCCGTATACTCCTGAAACAATTGAAATAAAGAGTATGATGAAACCTAATAACGTGTAATCAGTTTTAATCAACAAAATCATTCGCAGAATACCATAAATACCAATTTTGATTACGACTCCTGACATCACTCCTGAGATATGCGAAGGTGCTGCAGGATGTGCATACGGAAGCCACGTATGAAATGGAACAAAGCCCGCTTTGAAAGCGAAGCCAATAAAGAAACAGAGAAACAAAGCCATACTGGCAAATGAGGAAAGTGTGGAAGAAAAATTACTGATGGCATTAAAATCATAAGAATTCGTGCGTGATGCCACCCATATAAACCCCAGCGACAAAAAAACAATACATAGATGCGATTGAATAATATAATTGATGCCTGCTTTGATCGTATCCGGTTTGTAATGTTCAAACAGAATTAGCATCGCTACTGATAATGCCATCGTTTCCCATGCGAACAAAAACACAAGCGCATTCTGAACAACACATATTATTGTGAGCATGGATTGAGTGAGCAAATAAGCGATGCAATGAATGGTTATGTTGGATGATTGTTTTCTGTACGATTTCATATACTGCAAGCCATACAGCGCACCGGTTACAAGCGTAAAATTTATTAGCAAGATAAACCAACCGGACAGCGCATCAATTCTCACAGCTATATCACCGGTCACTGGTGTACCGTAAAAAATGAAATCAAATTGTTTGCCTGTCAAAACTTTTACTGCAAGCCATCCGGCAAGCACAGCATTCACGATCACAACCGACACGGTTATTATTCCTTTCCATTTCACTCTAATAAAAGGAATCAGCAGAATTCCTGCTGCTACAATACTAAAATATGTGATTGTCATCATCATATAAAACCAAATAAGGTTCCCAAAAATATTAACATGATAAAAAACACACCATAGAGCACATACATTTGAATCCTGCCGTTCTGTATAAACCGGAAATATCCCATTCCATGAATCAACCTGTTTATAACCTTGTTAAAAATATTATCCTCAAAAAAATCAGTGTAATGGGTGGAGTGTTTTCTTGCCTGAGGAAAAATTTCTTCTGCTTTTAGCTCGGTGTATTTTTTCTTTTCAGTTACAATAAATCCCAACAGCTTGCCGAGTGTCTTCGAAAAAGATTTTCCGGTATATTGCATTTTGCTATGAGGAGCAATGTATCCACAACCCCAGGTAGTATTTATGATCACCGTGCGATTGCGCACAAGAATATTGCGTATAAGAAAAACCAAAATCAGCAGGCACAAAAACATAAATGAGTATATTCCGATTTCTGCCATAAGTGTAATTGTTGTTTGAAATATTGAAACATCAGGCAGTTGAACAGAAGGAACCACTGAAGTGATCAGATGCAGTACTGCAGAAAAATACAGTTGAGGAAAAATGCCGATTGACAGCATAACAGCTACGATAAAAAACTGTGGCAAGCGCATCACCAAAGAAACTTCAGAGGGGTTATGATGAAGTTGCCTGCGTGGGCTGCCAAGAAATATAGTGCCGAAACTTTTTGTAAAAGTCAGCAACGATAGTCCACCAATTATAGCCAATCCTGCGAATGAAAGAATCATCAAGGTGGAATGAAGTCCCGATAACATCGGGATTTTTATTCCATGCAGAAACCCGGTATAAAGAATAAATTCTGAAACAAAGCCATTGAAAGGAGGCAAACCGCCAATAGCAAGCGAACCAATCAGGAATAGTGCAGCCGTTTGTGGCATCTTATGCACGAGGCCACCAAGTTTTTCCATATCACGTGTGTGGGTTTGCTGATATACTGAGCCGGAAGAAAAAAACAACAGCGATTTAAAAAGGGAATGATTCAGTGTATGCAGTAAAGCCCCGCTTAACCCGATGACCAGCAAAAAAGAATTATTCATTCCCATCCCAATGATAGCCAGACCAATTCCTGCCCCGATAATTCCAATATTTTCAATCGTGCAATAAGCCAGCATCTTCTTAAAATCTCTGTGGACAGCAGCGTTCAGGATGCCATAAATGCCGGTAAGAATTGATAAAATCAGCAGCGACTCGCCAATGAGTATCAAATCACTTTTCAGCATTAGTGCTATTCGGATAATTCCATAGATGCCCATCTTCACAATCACTCCTGACATTACTCCTGAGATATGCGAAGGTGCAGCAGGATGAGCATGAGGAAGCCATGAATGTAAAGGAATAAATCCCGCTTTGATTCCAAAACCGGCAAAGAACAACAGGAACAACCATACATTCTGATTATGACTGAAAAAATTTCCGATCGCAGAAAAATCAAATGAACCTTCCGAAGAATAAACCCAAATAAATGCAACACTCAGGAAAGCAACACCAATGTGCATTTGCACCATGTAGTTCATGCCTGCCTTCAATATTTCATGACGGTGATGCTCAAAAATAACAAGCAGAAGAGAAGATATGGACATGATTTCCCATGCAATCAGAAAAAACAATCCATTTTGTATGATGCACACCCATAGCATCGAAGATTGAAACAGCAAAAACAATATCCAGTGCATAGAAAGATTGGCTCTTTGCTGATCATATTTTTTCATATACCCTATACCATAAAAAGCCCCGTTAATACAGGTTAAATTTATGATGAGAATAAACCAGGATGACAGGCTGTCTATATGAAGTGAGATGTTTCCAAAGACAAGCGTTTTGCTAATTACAATATCAACGGCATTTCCAGTTAATGCTTTAACAGCCGGAATAGATGTGGCAGCAGCTATTAACAGGACAAAAACAAAATTAGCTTTCGCCCTGAACGGATGAGGCAGCAATGGAATTGAAATCATTCCCGCTATTGGTAACAGTAAAGCCAAAGAAAGTAACAAAGAGTCGGTCATAGATATTTGGTATAGTAATAATGTTAAGTTAATCGTGAAACGGCAGATGTCAAAAGTGCGATTCTCACGTTTGACGTTTCACTTCTCACGATTGAATGCGGCATAATAGAATTAACATGACAGTAGTTATTATTTGTTAATCAGGTAGCGACACATTTTACATTACAAATAAAGGTATGTATTTCTTTCAGTTATTCTTCTCAATACTTATTATACCCATTTGCTTTTTTTAAAAAAAGTTTCGTATACTTATGAAGTTTTTTTTTTGACACACCATTAAATAATCAGTTAAACGCTACTACTATGGCTATCGCAAAACCATTTTTCAAAAACCCTCTTGGAAAACAACCTGGAAAAGTAAACCGTTTGGTACCAACGGCAATTGTTGCCTTTTTATTATTGTGCATAACAACGGCAGGTTTTTCCCAAAATGTAAGCATCAATACCACTGGTGTAGCGGCAAATGCTTCTGCTATTCCCGATCTTAATACAGGAAATACATTTACAAGTTCAACAGGAGGTTACCAAGTACATACTATTGGCGAAAGTTACGGTGGCGGCATTGTATTTTATGTTTATGATGGCGGGCAGCACGGCTTAATAGCAGCCACAGCCGACCAAAGCACTGCAATACAATGGTATAATGGAACCTTTAAATATATGGGCACCACGGGCGATGGAGTAGGCGCAGGCGCAAAGAATACCGCTATGATAGTAGCGACACAAATTAGCGATAACCCAACAGGTAATTTTGCTGCGAAAGTTTGTGCCGATTATTCAGTTACAGTTGGTGGCGTTACTTATAGCGACTGGTATTTACCTTCAAAATTTGAGTTAAATTTATTGTACTTGCAAAAAAGCGTGGTTGGCGGTTTTGCTAATTACTACTATTGGAGTTCTACCGAGGTCAGTAGTAACGGTGCGTGGTTCCAGTACTTCAACAATGGCTTCCAGTTCGACAACGATAAGAACATCATAAACGATGTGCGTGCAGTTCGGGCTTTTTAACAATTTAACTATTTAAAATATTAACGAAGCGGTCGATTTTTGAAAAATGACATTGTACTATGATACCCGAAAGTATTGGAAAGATTTCTTGTAAATACAAAAGATAGTAAATATAAAATATGGAAGCGACGGCCATTAAGCATTGATCTTTGGACTAAGGAAATATTTATTCAGAAGATGGAATATATTCCTGTCCGACTGGCCAGGCGGGCATGATAATTCTGTTAAGGCTGGATTATGCAGTAATGAGGAAGATTATAAATATTCATCTTGCCAGGTTTTATAAGACTGGAGTAGATGGTTTTGGATTTCTTATAAACCCAAAAGATAGTAAGTATAAAATATGGAAGCGAAGACCATTAAGCATTGATCTTTGGACTAAGGAAATATTTATTCAGAAGATGGAATATATACCTGTCCGACTGGCCAGGCGGGCATGATAATCCTGTTAAGGCTGGATTATGCAGTAATGAGGAAGATTATGAATATTCATCTGCCAGGTTTTATAAGACTGGAGTAGATGGTTTTGGATTTCTTACACATTGGATG
>JADGPX010000101.1 GCA_017882215.1 Chitinophagaceae bacterium
TTTTCTTCAAGACTAACTTTTTCTTTTTGAAGCGAAGGCATCTCCTGTTCTAACTTTTCAAACTCATGTTTTTCTTTGAAAGAAAGCCCCCTCCTAACCCCGTCCGACTGGATCATCCGGGCGGGCTCCCCCGGTGGGGGAGGAACTTGAAATGCAGTTTCTTTTGATTTTGAAACTTGTAACTTGTCACTCGTCTCTTCTCTTTCCTTCCATTCCCTGTACTCTGAATAATTTCCCGGAAAATCTTTTATCACTCCATCACCTTCAAATGCAAAAAGATGGTCAACAACTCTATCCATAAAATAGCGATCGTGACTAACAATTAAAATACATCCCGGAAAATCTTTTAAAAATTCTTCCAGGGTTCTTAATGTCTGCAGATCAAGATCATTGGTTGGCTCATCAAGAATTAAAAAATTAGGGTTGAGAAACAATACACTCAATAAATGCAATCTTCTTTTTTCACCGCCACTAAGCTTGCTAAGCGGAGTAAATTGCTGCTGGGCATTGAAGCCAAACTTTTCCATGAACTGCGAAGCGCTGATCTTGCTGCCATCAGCCAAAGGAAAAAACTCAGCAAAATCTTTTACATATTCAATCGCTCTTTTATCTTTTTTGTATTGCAATCCTTCCTGTGCAAAATTGCCAAACACAACAGTATCTCCATGATTTATTTTCCCGCTATCAGGTGGCTCCAAGCCTAAAGCAATTTTTAAAAAGGTAGATTTGCCAACTCCGTTCTTACCAACAATTCCAATACGTTCTCCTCTTTTAAAAGTATAGTCAAATCCTTTCATGATCAGTTTATCGCCATAGCTTTTATAAACCTTTTTCATTTCGACAACCTTGCCTCCGAGCCTTGTCATTTTTACCTGCAGAGAAACTTCTGATACATCTTTTTGCTGGCTTACTCTATCCTGGATATCAACAAAAGCATCCTGCCTGCTTTTTGATTTTGTGGTACGTGCCTTTGGCTGCTTGCGCATCCACTCTAATTCTTTTCTAAAAATATTTTTATCTTTTTGTAACTCACTTTGCTGCACTTCCTGTCGTAATGATTTTTGTTCTAAAAAATAATCATAGTCGCCTTTGTATACGTAAAGCTTTTCATCATCCATTTCAATGATCTCGTTACAAACAGTATCTAAAAAATAACGGTCATGCGTTACGAGTAACAAAGTGCTTTTTTGAGAGGAAAGAAAATTCTCAAGCCATTCGATCATCTCAACATCCAAATGGTTAGTTGGTTCATCCAATATCAACAAACATCTTCCTTCATGTAATTGTGATTCAATAAGTGCCTGTGCAAGTGCAACTCTTTTTCGTTCACCACCGCTTAAATTTTTTACCGGCTCATTTAAATGATGAAGATTAAGCTTTCCTAAAATTTGTTTCAGGTCACTTTCAAAATTCCATGCATTCAGTTCACTAAGCTTATCTATAAGTTGATGCAATTTATTTTCATCATGCCCTCCTTTTTCCAGGTACATTTCATATTCCTTAACCACTTTCACCACAGGGTTATCCAGTCTTAAAATATTATCCCAAATAGTTTTATTATTATCAAAAGCCGTATCCTGTTGCAGCATTATCACCTTAACATCTTTATGCACCCAAACAGTGCCGCTATCAGTTGTATCTAATCCGGCAATAATTTTAAATAGGGTAGATTTTCCTGTACCGTTTCTTGCAACAAAAGCAATTTTATCACCTTCCTCCACATAAAAGCTGATGTTCTTAAAAAGCGTTCTTATCCCGAAAGATTTACTGATATTTTCAACCGAAGCATAATGCATGGGCACAAAGGTAGTATTGTCTGTTCAGGGAACTCCTATGGAGAACGATGACCTGACTGGCGGCCGGAAGGTTTTTGGGATTATATGATTAGCCGGAAAAATTGATTACCTGTTCTTAACTTCCTCGCTTGATATTGCTTATTATTGCAAATTTAGACAGTTGATATATGAAAGAAAATTATTTTGTTCACCCTACAGCAGTAATAGACGACGGCTGTGAAATAGGCTCTGGTGTTAAGATCTGGCATTTTAGTCATGTAATGCCTGGCAGCGTTATAGGAGATAATTGCAACATCGGGCAAAATGTAGTCGTGTCCTCAGGCGTTAAATTAGGTAAAAATGTAAAGGTCCAAAATAATGTTTCTTTATATGAAGGCGTGATATGCGAGGATGATGTTTTCCTGGGACCTTCTATGGTTTTTACAAATGTTATAAACCCACGCAGCGCTATAGTGCGTAAACATGAATATAAAAAAACACTTGTTAAAAGAGGCGCTTCAATTGGAGCAAATGCCACTATAGTTTGCGGCAATAATATTGGTGAATTTTCTTTTATCGGTGCTGGTGCAGTAGTTACTAAAGAAGTGCCGCCGTATGCATTGGTTATTGGGAATCCTGCAAGGCAAACAGGATGGGTAAGTGAATATGGCATAAAATTAAAATTTGATGAAGAAGGAAAAGCTATTTGCAGCGAAAGCGGGGAAAGATATATTTTAAAAAATAACAGGGTAAATAAATTATTACAGCATTAATGAAGCACACAATTTTAATAACAGGTGGCGCAGGATTTATAGGTTCACATCTTACAAGATTATTTGTAACTAAATATCCGGAATACAAAATTGTAAATCTTGATAAGCTAACATACGCAGGCAATCTTGAGAATTTAAAAGACATAGAAGATAAATCCAATTACACATTTGTAAAGGGTGACATAACCGATATAGATCTTATAAAGAAGATTTTTGAAGAATATAAATTCACTGCGGTTTTACATTGTGCTGCAGAGAGTCATGTGGACCGTTCTATTTCAGATCCCTTAGCCTTTGTAAAAACAAATGTTTTAGGTACAAGTACATTGTTGCAAACAGCAAAAGAATTTTGGAAAGATGATTACAATGGCAAATTATTTTATCACATTTCCACCGACGAAGTATATGGCTCATTAGGTACAGAAGGATTTTTTACAGAAGAAACGCCTTATGATCCACGCAGTCCATACTCTGCTTCCAAAGCCTCTTCAGATCATTTTGTAAGAGCTTTTTATCATACTTATAAATTGCCGGTTATTATTTCCAATTGCTCTAATAATTATGGACCATACCATTTCCCCGAAAAATTAATTCCTCTTTGCATCAATAATATTTTAAACAAAAAACCTTTACCTATTTATGGCAAAGGAGAGAATGTAAGGGATTGGCTTTTTGTTGAAGATCATGTAAAAGCAATTGATGTAATTTTTCATAAAGGAAAAATTGGAGAAACCTATAATATTGGCGGGCATAACGAATGGAAGAATATTGATATTATTAAAGAACTTTGCAGGCAGATGGATGAAAAACTGGGAAGAGAAAAGGGAACATCAGAAAAACTAATAACTTTTGTAAAAGACAGGGCAGGCCATGACATGCGGTATGCTATTGATGCTACTAAATTAAAAAATGAATTAGGCTGGAAACCTTCATTACAATTTGAAGAAGGCTTGTCAAAAACAATTGACTGGTATTTAAATAATAAAGAATGGCTGCAACATGTAACCAGCGGCAATTATATGGAGTATTATTTTAATCAGTATTTGAAGTAGGGTTTAGGAGTTTTGTTTGTTTAGAAGGTTTAGATTCATAACGCCAAAAAAATAAATTTATGAAAGTATATTCATTTGAAAAGTTAGAGTGTTGGCAACATGCAAGAAGATTAGCAGTTTGGACATATCATGTAACGAAGGAATTTCCGCAGGAAGAAAAATTTGGCCTGATAACACAAATACGGCGTGCTGCTATTTCAATAGCCTCTAATTTAGCAGAAGGCACATCCCGAAAATCCGGAAAAGATCAATCACATTTTAGCACTATGGCTTATGGTAGTACAATAGAGTTATTGAATGATTTAATAATATCAAATGATCTTTTATTTTTATCTGATAGCTTTTATACCGAAGGGAGGAATCTAATTGAACGACAAACACTATTAATTGCTCAGTTACGCAAATCGCAGAAACTTAATCCTAAACTTTCCTAAACCCTAAACCCTCTAAACTATCTAAACTTCTTAAACCTAAAAATGAAAGGAATAATTTTAGCAGGAGGATCAGGCACAAGATTGTATCCCATAACAATGGGTATCAGTAAGCAATTAATGCCTATTTATGATAAGCCAATGATCTATTATCCCTTAAGCACTTTAATGCTTGCAGGCATAAAAGAGATTTTGATAATCACTACACCTGAAGATCAATCCCAGTTTAAAAAACTTTTAGGCGATGGCTCACAATGGGGTTGCTCTTTGCAATATGCTGTTCAGAAAATTCCTAACGGTTTGGCACAGGCATTTGTAATTGGTGAAAGTTTTATTGGTAAAGATTCGGTTGCATTGATTTTGGGAGATAATATTTTTTACGGAAGTGGATTTTCAAGTCTCCTTCAAAAATCTGCTGAGCCGGATGGTGCAATAATTTTCGCTTACCAGGTAAGTGATCCTGAAAGATATGGTGTTGTTGAGTTTGATAAAGATCTGTGTGCTATAAGTATTGAAGAAAAGCCTGTTAATCCAAGATCGCATTATGCAGTACCGGGATTGTATTTTTATGATAATGAAGTGGTGGAAATTGCGAAAAAAATTCCTCCAGGTGCAAGAGGCGAATATGAGATAACAGATGTAAATAGAATTTATCTTGAAAATAAAAAATTAAAAGTTGGCGTTTTGGATAGAGGTGTTGCATGGCTTGATACCGGAACTTTTGATTCATTGCATGATGCATCCGAATTTGTAAGAGTGATAGAAAAGCGGCAAGGATTTAAAATAGGTTGCCCTGAAGAGGTAGCCTACAGAATGGAATACATTGATAAAAAAGCATTACTGCAACTGGCAGAAAAATTTAAAAAAAGCGGTTACGGAGATTATTTAAAAATGGTTGCCAAATGATTCTCTTTAAAAATTAAATCTTATTTGCAAGGGATCATCAATATAAAAATTATAGACTTTTGAAATTTAATAACATTTTTATTTCTCATACTCCTTCTCTTAAAAAAAATGTTACTGCAAATTCACTTAAAGGTCAAAAATAGTTGGTAATAGCTCTGGACCTTTACTAAGTTTCGTCTTTGTTCCTTTTTATTTAAAGTATATTGGCGCAGAAGGTTATGGACTGATTGGGATTTTTACAAGCCTGCAGGTTATTTTATCATTTCTTGACAGTGGTTTAAGCATCACACTAAACAAGGAGTTAGCAAGCATGAGTGTATTATCAAACACTCAAACTTAGAAAATGTGTGTTCAATAAATGTAATCCAAATCAGTCAATGCTTTCCTCCATCCTGTTTAAAAACTCCCAAAGCTCATTCATAGTTTTTATATTCTCTACAATTAAAATTCCGTTTCTACCTACCTGCTTTAATCTTGCCTTGTTGGTTTTTGTTTGAATGAATTTTAAAATACCATTGAAAGTTTCACTTTGAAAATAAGCTGACTCAGGATTGCTAACGAAGAAGCATTTTAAGTTCTCATTTTTCAATAGCATTTTCTCAAAACCAAGTTCCACGGCTATTTTGCGGCAACGAACTGTAGTGAACAGGTCTTCCACCTGCGAAGGAATCGGACCGAAGCGATCTGTCATTTCAGCATGGAAATCATTTAAATCTTTTTCGGTTTCACAATTATCCAACCTTGAATACAAGCTTAATCTTTCGGTAATATTTTCTACATAATCATCAGGAATAAGAATTTCAAGATCTGTATCAATGGTACAATCTTTTACAAAATCATCCTGCTGCTGAATTTCTTCTTTAAACAATTCTTTAAACTCTTTTCGTTTTAATTCTCTTATTGCTTCATCTAAAATCTTCTGGTACATCTCAAACCCTATCTCTGCAATAAATCCGCTTTGCTCACCTCCCAAAAGATTTCCGGCACCACGAATGTCAAGGTCACGCATTGCAATCTGGAAGCCACTTCCAAGATCACTGTATTGTTCCAGTGTTGATAATCTCTTCCTGCTATCAACCGGTAATGTACTCATTGGCGGAGCTAACAAATAACAAAACGCTTTTCTGTTACTTCTGCCAACTCTACCTCTCAACTGGTGCAGATCGCTAAGCCCAAACTGGTGTGCATTATTTACAATAATGGTGTTTACGTTGGGAATATCTACGCCACTTTCAACAATATTTGTACAAACCAGTACATCATATTTTTTATCCATAAAATCAAGGATGGTTTCTTCAAGTTTATCACCATCAAGTTGTCCGTGAGCAAAAGCAATGCTTAGATCAGGGCACAAACCCTGGATCAAAGATTTCATTTCTGCCAATCCATGTACACGGTTATGAATAAAAAATACCTGCCCGCCTCTTTCTGTTTCATAATAAATAGCGTCTCTTATAAAATCTGCATCAAATACATGCACCTCTGTTTGGATCGGCTGCCGGTTAGGCGGTGGTGTATTGATAATGCTAAGGTCTCTGGCACCCATCAAACTAAATTGTAAAGTCCTTGGGATTGGCGTTGCAGTTAATGTAAGCGAATCAACAGTTGTTCTGATCTGTTTTAATTTTTCTTTAGATGCCACACCAAATTTTTGCTCTTCATCAATTATCATTATCCCCAGGTCTTTAAACTTTACATCTTTACTTAACAAGGCATGTGTGCCGATGATAATATCTATCTTGCCTTCTTCTAATTTTTTAAGTGTTTCTTTTTTTTCTTTTGATGATTTAAAGCGATTGATATAATCAACCGTTACAGGAAAATCTTTTAAGCGGTCACCAAATGTTTTGTAATGCTGGTAAGCAAGAATTGTTGTAGGAACCAGTACTGCAGCCTGTTTGCTCTCAAGGCATGTTTTAAATGCAGCTCTTATTGCAATCTCTGTTTTACCAAAACCAACATCACCGCAAACTAGTCTATCCATTGGTGAAGGCTTTTCCATATCCCGTTTTACATCAATAGTTGCCTTATTCTGATCAGGAGTATCTTCATAAATAAAAGATGCTTCCAATTCTGTTTGCATGTAATTATCGGGTGAGTGCGCAAAGCCTTTTAAACTTTTTCTCTGAGCATATAATTTTATAAGATCGGTTGCTATATCCTTGACCTGCTTTTTGGTTTTATCTTTCAGCTTATTCCAAATATCACTGCCCAGCTTGTTCATTTTTGGTACTGTACCTTCTTTACCGCTGTATTTACTTATCTTATGTAAAGAAGAAATATTCACATACAGCAAGTCATTATCTTTATACACAATTCTTACTGCTTCCTGCATTCTTCCGTTTGCTTCAATCTTTTGTAAGCCGCTGTACACGCCAACTCCATGATCAATATGCGTTACAAAATCTCCCGGCTGTAATTCACGAAGTGTTTTTAAAGTGAGCGCTTTATTCTTGCTGAATGCCTGCTTTACTTTGTATTTGTGATAGCGCTGAAATATCTGGTGATCAGTATAACAAACCAATTTAAGATCATCATCAATAAAACCTTCATGAATAGAAGTTGGAATTGGAGTGAACTGGATCTCTGCTTTAAGATCAGAAAAAATACTGTGTAACCTTTCTAATTGTTTTGGATTATCAGCAAATAAAAAGATGTTGTATTTTTTTTGCTCAAGCTCTTTTAAATTTTGAATCAGCAGATTGAATTGACGGTTAAATGCAGGCTGAGGACGGGTATTAAAAGCCCTCTCTCCCCCGAAGGGGGAACTCAGATTAATTGTTTCTTTATTTCCTGATTGTTCTTCTAATGTTGAAGGGTTTAAACCTCCTTCCCCTTCCTTTCGGGAAGGGGCTTTAGTATAATTTTGCCATTGTAAATTGGTTTGTAGGGATGGACTTTTGTTTCCCAACTCTATTACATGTCGCTGTTTTATTTGTTCTTCTAAAACATTTGCTTTTACAAAATCATTTTCTGTAACTGATGTCTTTGCACTCAACTCATCATGTTCTTCTTCTTGAAGCTTGTGGCTTGCAGCTTGCAGCCGATTTTGCCTTTCCACTTCTAAAAAAAGTTCAAGGTCTTCTTCCTGCTGAACAATTTTTTCTTTGATGAATTCCCAATCCTCTGTCCATACAGCCGTATTCTCAGGTAGAAAATTCAGCAATGAAACTTTTTCTCCTGAATCAATTTCCACGTTCGGAATAATATTTACCTGCAATAATTTTCTTTCACTTAGCTGGTTTTCAGGATCAAAAATTCTTATGCTGTCTATCTCATTCCCGAATAATTCAATCCTGTAAGGTTTCTCATTTCCAAAAGAATAGATATCAAGAATGCCGCCACGTACAGCAAACTGACCGGGTTCATACACAAAATCAGTTCTCACAAAACCATACTCTACAAAACGTTTTAATATACCATCAACATCAATTGTCTCGCCCTGCTTAAAAGAAATAATATTAGATAACAGTGTTTTTGATAGCACCACTTTCTCAAACAATGCTTCAGGATAAGTGACAATAGCGCCAACCCTTGCAGAAGGCGCAGCTGTAGAATATTTAGTAAGGCATTCTGTTCTCAGCATTACATGGCTGCTGTTTAACAGCCTGTAATTTTTTTTAGTTTTAAAAGAAGATGGAAAATAAAATATGTTTAAAGCATTGCTGATATTTTCCATTGTGTTATGAAAATAAGCAGCTTCTTCAGCATCTCTTAAAATGATAAGGTGATTAATTTTAGACGCAGCCGGATGATTAAAAACAGAATTGATCACAAACTGGGAAGAGCTTCCCTGCAAACCTGTAAGATGTATTTTTTGCGGTTGAGACAAAGCGATCTTATCCGCAATTGCAAAAATGCGGGAATCATTCTGATAACTATTCAACAACACATCCAGATTCATTCGCATTGCAAAGATAACTCAGATTTGGAATTAGAATTTTGTATTTAGAATTTACAATTGTATTTTACCATAAATTAACTCTTATGGCTGTTGAACCCTGGCGTACGGGAAAGGTTATTCGCATATTAGATGAAACATATAACACCAAACGCTTTTGGATACAGGTGCCGGAGCTTGAAAGATTTGATTTTAAAGCCGGGCAGTTTGTTACGCTTGACCTTCCCATTCATGAGCAAAAAAATAAACGCTGGCGCAGTTATTCCATTGCAAGCTGGCCCGATGGCACAAATGTTTTTGAATTACTTATCGTTTTACCGGAAGGTGGCGCAGGCACAACATATTTATTTAATGAGGTGAAAGAAGGAAGTGAGCTTACGCTACGGGGGCCACAGGGAGTTTTTGTTTTACCTGAAACAATTGATAAGGACCTGTTCTTCATCTGCACAGGTACAGGCATTGCACCATTCAGAAGCATGCTTAATTATATTCTGTTGCATAATATTCCGCATCAGAATATGTATTTAATTTTTGGCTGTCGCACACAAAAAGATCTTTTATATCATGAAGAGATGAAGTCGCTGCAAAGCAATTTGGAAAACTTCACTTATATGCCTATACTAAGCCGCGAGGATTGGGATGGACGTAGAGGCTACGTACACAGCCTGTATGAAGAAATTTGCAAACAGAATACAGAAGCCTGTGAAGATATAGAGCAGCTTAAGCCGGCTAAATTTTATTTATGCGGATGGAAAGCAATGATTGATGATGCCCGTAAGAAAATTGTTGCATTAGGCTATGATAAAAAATCAGTTCATCTTGAATT
>JADGPX010000102.1 GCA_017882215.1 Chitinophagaceae bacterium
TTTGTGCGCCTTCTGGGCTATTTCGGCGGCTTTGTAATAACCAATTTTTGTGTTGAGTGCGGTAACGAGCATGAGTGAATTGTCTACATGTTTTTTTATGTTTGGGAGGATGGGCTCAAGGCCTGCGGCACATTTATCGTTAAAGCTTGTGCAGCCATCACCCAGCAGCCGGGCACTGTGCAGGAAGTTATAGATGATAACGGGTTTAAAAACATTGAGCTCAAAATGCCCGCTGGCGCCGCCAATGCTTATGGCAACATCATTGCCCATAACCTGTGCCGCTATCATGGTGATGGCTTCGCATTGTGTGGGGTTTACTTTGCCCGGCATAATGGAAGAGCCGGGTTCATTTTCGGGAATATGTATTTCACCTATACCGCTGCGTGGTCCGGAGGAGAGCAGGCGGATGTCGTTGGCAATTTTCATGAGGCTTACTGCCACTGTTTTTAATGCGCCATGTGTTTCTACAATGGCGTCGTGTGCTGCAAGGGCTTCAAATTTATTTTCGGCTGTTACAAATGGTAGCCCGGTTAGTGCTGCAATTTGTTTGGCAACATTTTCTGAATAGTTGGGTGGGGTGTTAATGCCGGTGCCTACTGCGGTTCCGCCGAGTGCCAGCTCACTTAAATGCGGCAATGTATTTTTTATGGCTCTTAATCCATGTTCTAATTGTGATACGTAGCCGCTGAATTCCTGCCCTACGGTTAGCGGTGTTGCATCCATGCAATGGGTTCGTCCTATTTTAACCACATGCATAAATTGCTTTGACTTTTCTGCCAAAGTATTTTTTAATTTTTCTATGGCGGGAATGGTTAGCTCCACCAAAATTTTATACGCAGCAATATGCATTGCTGTGGGGAAAGTGTCGTTGCTGGATTGTGATTTATTTGCATCGTCGTTGGGGTGAAGAAATTTTTCTTTGTCGGTAAGTTTGCCGCCGTTGAGTACATGTCCGCGGTAAGCGATCACTTCATTTACATTCATGTTGCTTTGTGTACCCGAGCCGGTTTGCCACACAACCAATGGAAAATATTCGTCGAGTTTTCCCCGTCCGAACGGGCCATCCGGGCGGGCTTCCAATATTTCATCACACACTTTGCCTATCATGTCGCACTTTTCTTTTGTAAGAACTCCTGCTTCGAGATTGGTTAGGGCTGCTGCTTTTTTTAAATAGGCAAATGCCTTTATAATTTCTTTGGGCATTTTGTTGATGTCCTGAGCTATTTTAAAGTTGTCAATGCTGCGCTGGGTTTGTGCGCCATAGTAGGCGTCGGCAGGCACTTGTACTTCACCCATAGTATCTTTTTCGATGCGGTATTCCATTTTAGTTATTTTTTTGTCACGCAAAGATCGCAAAGGAAAACAAAGATCGCAAAGGTTCTTTGCGTTCTTAATTTAATCTTGGCGTTCTTTGCGAGACTTCTTTTGATTGCAAAGTTATTTTGAATTTTTCGATTCTGTTTATTTTACCTCATCCGGCCGTTGGCCACCTTCTCCTGAAGGAGAAGGAACGGTTCGATTTTTTTTTTGTAGATTGAAATTACATGATGGTAGGTTAGTAAAAAAAATTATTGGAAAATTAAAGCTGGTTTTTCCTTCTCCCTGCCCGTCCGGTCAGGCGGGCTTCAGGAGAAGGTGCCCGCCTTTGGCGGGCGGATGAGGTTTTTTCCCCTCTCCACTTGTGGAGAGGGGTTAGGGGTGAGGTTTGGATTGATTTTAGATATAAATTGATTAATGAAAAAGCAGTTGTTTTCTTTACTTATAATAATAATCTGTTTGCTGATATTATATTATCATTTTAAATCTAATACTTCTCTGCACAATACATCGCACGATACATTAAGAGCTGATCCTGTTGCTGCAAAAGATACAGGACTTATAGTATTACCAAACAATTCCCCTCCAATAAAAGATACTTTGCCCGGGCAAATTGCAACAGGAAATATTCAGCCGGAGGCAATTGTAAATTTTGCTGAATCACTTATCGGTACTCCTTATAAGTATGCTTCTACTGATCCGGCCCAGGGCTTTGATTGTTCCGGGTTTATAACCTATGTATTTAATCATTACCAAATTAAGGTACCGCGTTCATCAATTGATTTTACCAATGTAGGAAAAGAAGTTACTGTGCAGAATGCAAAAAGAGGAGATATTATTTTATTTACCGGCACGGACAGCACTGAAAGATTTATCGGTCACATGGGTATTGTGGTTTCCAATCAAAATGGCGAGCTTCAATTTATACATTCAAGTTCAGGCAAAGCACATGGTGTAACCATTTCTCCTTTGGATAAATATTATCAAGGCAGGTTTGTAAAAGTGGTGAGGATATTTAAGCAAGGCCCCCTCTAAATCTCCCCCGAAAGGGGAGACTTGCTAACGCAGCAAAGCCGTCTATGCTGATTTGAAATTTCAATAATGATATGTTAGTAAAAAAGATTAATAGAAACCCAGAGCTGGGTTTTCCTTCTCCTTCAGGAGAAGGTGCCCGTAGGGCGGATGAGGTGGAGAGGGACCGAGGGTGAGGCCTTCTTAACGCCTGCCCGACTGCGTTGTTCAGGCGAGCATTTTTTCTGTGGCCGGATGAAATGCAAACCTCATCCGGCCGTTGGCCACCTTCTCTTAAGGAGAAGGAACGGTTCGAATCTTTTTTTGCTGATTGAAAATATAGTAATGCTATGTTAGTAAAAAAGATTAATAGAAACCCAGAGCTGGGTTTTCCTTTTCCTTCAGGAGAAGGTGCCCGTAGGGCGGATGAGGTGGAGAGGGGTTAGGAATGAGGCCTACTTTCCTTTAAAATTTGGTTTTCTTTTTTCAAGAAATGCTGCGGTTCCTTCTTTTACATCTTCTGTGGTAAAGCATTCACTAAATCCAAAGATCTCTGTCTCATAACCTTTAATACCTGTGTAGGCATGGTTTGCAGCGTTAATACATTTTGCTATAGCAACTGGCGCTTTAGAATTTATGATCTGTAAAATGGATATTGCTTTCTCAATTAACTGTTCCTGCGAAACTACATAATTCACCAAGCCCAATTGCAATGCAGTAGCAGCGTCAATCATATTTCCTGTAAGTAATAATTCTATTGCCTTGCCTTTGCCAACCAACATAGGTAAACGTTGGGTACCGCCATAGCCGGGTATCAATCCGAGGTTCACTTCCGGCTGTCCGAATTTCGCATTCTCACTGGCAATCCGCATGTGGCAAGCCATCGCCAATTCGCAACCACCACCCAATGCAAAACCATTCACTGCCGCAATAACAGGCTTGGGAGAATTCTCGATTTTGAAAAAAATATCCTGTCCTTTTTTTGCAAGCGCCATTCCCTGTTGTTGTGATAAACCGGCAAACTCTGATATATCTGCCCCTGCAACAAATGCTTTGTTTCCTGCACCTGTAATAATAACCGATTTGATATCTGTGTTTTTATAAACTTCATCCATTACATTATTAAGATCATTCATCACCTCCTGGTTCAGTGCATTCATTTTATCAGGACGATTAATTGTAATGGTAAAAATGCCGTTCTCTAAATTGGTGAGTAGTGGGTTGTACATAGTATAAATTTTGCTGCAAGCTTCACGCTATATGCTATACGCATTGGAAGCTGCTATTTTTTATGGATTTAATTTTTGTTGAAAGCCGGTGAGCATTTTCTGCTGATCGGATATGTCTGCTTTTAAATTTTGTAAAAGAGTTTGATCTCCTTTAGATAATTTTTCGGAAATAATTAATTGGGTTTCTAATTCAAATGAAGAGCCAGGAGATATTTCTATAAATCGGGCATAATCTTTTTCACTTTTCCGGCTGCTGCCTTCTGCAATGTTAGATGGAATGGAAACACCTGATTTATTCATTTGTTGGCAGATTCCATATTTATCTTCTTTTGGAAATGTATCTGTAAGCCGAAATGTTTTTACAGCAATATCAATTCCCTTTTGCCAGATACGCAACTCTTTAAAATTTCTCATATATAAAGTTTTTGTTTGAGCGTATAGCGTGCAGCATAAAGCGTAAAGCTGAATTTAAAAGCTTCTGTTTTCTTTAACCCAGTTCTTTATATAATCTGCGATTTCAGTCGTTCTTGTTTCAGGAGGAAATAATTTACCAACTCCCATTTCATGTAAACTTTTCATATCATCTTCAGGAATGATGCCGCCACCGGTTAACAATACATCATCCATTTTTTTTTCTTTTAATAATTGCAGAATTTTTGGAAACACCGTGTTATGTGCACCACTTAAAATGCTTATACCAATAGCATCCACATCTTCCTGCAATGCAGCATTCACAACCATTTCAGGCGTTTGGCGTAAGCCCGTATAAATAACTTCCATGCCTGCATCCCGTAAAGCTGTAGCAATAACCTTTGCTCCACGGTCATGACCATCCAATCCAACTTTAGCCACGAGTACTCTTATGGGTCTGCTCATAAATTATATTTCAAACATCAAAAATAAATGAAATAAAATGTAACTATATTAGACGTATGAATTATAGAAAATTTGGTAAGACGGATCTGATGGTTAGTGAAATTGGTTTTGGCGCATGGGCAATTGGCGGCAATGCAGTTGTTGGCACCACTCCGATAGGATGGGGACCTGCAGATGATAATACTTCTGTAGCTGCTCTGCGTAAGGCTTTAGATGTTGGTATTAATTTTTTTGATACAGCAGATTTTTATGGGCTTGGTCATTCTGAACAATTGATAGGAAAAGAATTAAGAAATAATAAGGAAGCCATCATTGCTACAAAAGTGGGCCATCGTGCAATTGATAATAAAATACAATTAGATTATTCAAAAGAATACATCATAGAAGCCTGTGAAAAAAGTTTGAAAAGATTAAAAAGAGATTTTATTGATTACTATCAATTGCATTCAGCACGACTGCAGCATTTTGAAAAAGAACAATGTATAGAAGCAATGGAGCTTTTAAAAAAACATGGCAAGATCAGGTATTGGGGATTATCATTAAATACTTTTTATCCTGAGCCCGAAGCAAAATATTTAATGGAGAAAAATTCAGGCGAAGCCCGCCTGCCGGTCGGGCAGGGATTTCAATTAGTGTTTAATCTTATCAATCAAAAGGCTTTGCCTGTTATGGAAGAGGCGTACAAAAAAGGCTATGGCATAATTGCACGTATGCCTTTGCAATTTGGTTTACTAACAGGAAAATTTACGGAAGATGCAAAATTTGCAAAAGATGATCACAGGAATTTCAGACTAACAAAAGAAATAATCAGCAGGACAAATAAAATTCTTGATGAAAAGGTTTGGACACTTTGCAAAAAATATAATATCAGTAAAACTTCGCTGGCATTAAGTTTCATTTTAAGTTTTGATAGCGTAAGCACAGTGATCCCCGGCATCAGAATACCACAACATGCGATTGATAATACAAAAGATATTTTGCAGTTAGATGATGCAGATATTGATTATTTAAAAGAATTATACAATTCTGATTGGGTAGAAATTGTTGATCTTATGGAGAAGCAGGGGTAGTCTGAACCGGGATTTATGGGATTATTTGGAATTATGGGAAAGAGAAATCATAATTGGTATCATTTTTTTTATCTCACAATTACAAAACTTATTTCGTGGAAGGAATATTTAATAAATGATATTTTTAATCCCATTAATCATATAATCCCAAAAATCCCGGTTCAGACAAACAATCCTAACGTATACTTAATTCTTTTTACAGTTTCTTCTTTACCAATTACAGATGCAATATCAAAAACGCCGGGACCAAACTTACCACCAACCAGCATGATGCGTAAAGGCAGCATTAACTCACCGGGTTTTAATTGGTGTGCTGCGGCAATTTCTTTAAAAGTATTTTCAAGATCATCATGTTGCCATTGCTGTATCAGTTCAAAAGCTCTTACCAATTCAATAAAGAACATTTGTTTATTATCATTCCATTTTGGTTTTATAGAATCAACATCAATTTTTTCAGGAGCAACAAAAAAGAAAACAGACTGCTCATAAAAATCAGTAAGTAAAGTGCAGCGATCTTTCACTAACTCCAAAACCTTATTAAATTTATTATCATCTTCAATTAATAATCCACGATTTATAAAATTATTTTTCACTGTCAACTGCCAACTGGCAACCGGCAACTTCTTAATCCATTCATGATTGAACCACTTTGCTTTTTCATAATCAAATTTGGCACCTGCATGATGTACTCTTTCAATTGAAAATTTTTCTATCAATTCATCCAATGTATAAATTTCCTGTTCAGTTCCATCGTTCCAGCCAAGCACTGCAAGCAGGTTTATAAATGCTTCCGGCAAAAAGCCGAGCTCTTTAAAACCTTTAATCAGCTCACCTGTTTTTGGGTCTGTCCAGTTCATTGCAAACACCGGAAACCCAAGCCTGTCGCCATCTCTCTTGCTAAGTTTTCCATTGCCATCAGGCTTTAATATCAATGGCAGATGCGCCCATTTAGGCATATCATTTATCCATCCTAAATATTTCCATAACAAAATATGAACAGGTGCACTCGGCAGCCATTCCTCTCCGCGAAAGGCATGCGTTATCTTCATTAAATAATCATCCACCACAACAGCTAAGTGATAGGTAGGCATTCCATCAGCCTTCAATAAAACTTTATCATCAACATTATCTGTATTAAATTCAACAGTGCCTCTTATCATATCTTCAAAAGAAATTATTTCACCGGGATGTATTTTTATGCGGATCACATAGGGAGTTCCTGCATCAATAATTTCTTTTGTTTCTTTCGGTGACAGCGGTAATGAATTATGCATACTGCCTCGTGTACTGTGATCATAATGTAGTGTATGTTTTCCTTCTGCCTTTTGCTTTTCTCTCATTGCCTCAATTTCTTCCGGCGTATCAAAAGCATAATAAGCGTGACCATCTTTCACCAACTGCTCTGCAAATTCTTTGTAAAAATCTTTCCGCTGGCTTTGCCTGTAAGGCTCATAATCACCGCCAACATGCGGACCTTCATCAGGATTTAATCCGCACCATTTCAAACAATCAATTATGTATTCTTCTGCGCCGGCTATATATCTGCTCTGGTCGGTATCTTCTATGCGTAAAACAAAATCACCCTTGTGTTGTTTGGCAAAAAGATAATTATATAAAACAGTTCTTACGCCGCCCAAATGCAATCCACCTGTGGGGCTTGGCGCAAAACGTACTCTTACTTTTTTACTCATATTATTGCAAAGATAAAATTTTCTTCTCTCCCGAAGTTTCGCATGGAGAGGGAAGGGTGAGGTTTTAATACATTTTAGTTCCGTTAGGAACGGAATATTAGTAGGAATGATATTTCAAAACATAATCAAGTTCCGTAGGAACGATATATATCGCCCCGATGGGGCTTTGAAGATTGTATTGATTTTTTTTCTACTAATATTTTACCCCTCCGGGGTTTTAAAAAATATAATGGATTAAACAATCCGCTTAAACCAATAAACCAATAAACTATTAAACCTTTAAACCTTTAAACTCTTAAACCTTTAAACTAATTTGCATGCATGTTTTACCTGGTAAAAACTCCGTGGCTGCTGAAAATTTTTTATCCTGAATGTATATGGGATATTAAAACAGATGAAAAAGTTTTGTACCTCACTTTCGATGACGGTCCGCATCCTGTTGCCACACCCTTTGTTTTAGAAGAATTAAAAAAATACAATGCCAAAGCAACTTTTTTTTGCATTGGTAAAAACGTAGAAGAACATTTTGATATCTATAAAAAAATTATTGACGAAAGGCATGCTGTGGGCAATCATACTTATGATCACTTAAACGGATGGAAGACAAAAGATGAAAAATATCTGGATAATATTTTTAAGGCAAAAAAAATTATTGACAGCAATTTATTTCGTCCGCCGTACGGAAGAATTACAAAGTTTCAGTTGAAACAATTGCAGGGAAATAAGTATCTTTTGAAACCAATTATGTGGAGTGTATTGAGTGGTGATTTTGATAAAGAAATTTCAGAAGAAAATTGTTTTCTGAACGTGGTAAGAAATTCAAAACAGGGTTCGGTAATTGTCTTTCATGATAACGAAAAATCGTTTGAGAAACTGAGATATGTGTTACCGCAGGCGTTGAAATATTTTGCTGATAAAGGTTACCGGTTTGAAAGGATATCTTTATAATAAATTGTCACAAAAAGATTGGGCCGGGGTAGACACCCTGGCCCGTTTTTAATCCGTACCCTATGAAAACTGTGGGAAAGGTAAATACTTTTTAAAATAATCCAAATATTTTTTTTTACCGGTTAAATTTTTTTTTCAGTATTTTGAATATAACCTGTCAGGTTGCAGAACTTATTTAGATTGCAGCTGATTTCCTTCTCCCTGCCCGTCCGGTCAGGCGGGCTTTAGGAGAAGGTGGCCGAAGGCCGGATGAGGTTTTTTCTTTGCAACAATGAAATTAATTGATACACATACCCATCTTTACTTAAGCGATTTTACCGCTGATATAGATGAAGTAATAAAACGGGCAGGAGATGAAGGAGTTGGAAAATTTTATTTACCCGCTATCGACAGCTCTGAAACTGAAAATTTATTTGCCTTAGAAAAAAAATACCCTGATAAATGTTTTGCAATGATGGGGCTGCATCCCTGCTCTGTAAAAGAAAATTATAAAGAAGAATTGAATATGGTTTACAACTGGCTGCAAAAAAGAAAGTTTGCAGCAATAGGAGAGATAGGTCTCGATTTTTATTGGGATAAAACTTTTACAGAGCAGCAGTACAAAAGTTTTCAACAGCAGATAGAATGGGCTATTCAATTTAATCTGCCGGTCGTTATTCATACAAGAGAGGCAATGCAGGAAACCATTGATGTAGTAAAAGAACATACTTCAAAAAACCTGCGTGGCATATTCCATTGCTTTAGCGGTACGCTGCAAAACGCTTTGGATATAATAGATGCAAAATTTTATTTAGGTATCGGCGGCGTTATCACTTATAAAAATTCAGGACTGGCGGAAGTGATAAAAGAAATAGATCTTAAACATATTGTGTTAGAAACAGATGCGCCGTATTTAACTCCGGTTCCATTTCGTGGTAAAAGAAATGAAAGCAGTTATTTAAAATATATTGTTCAAAAAATTTCGGAAATAAAAAATATTTCTATTGAAGAAGTGGCTGCAATAACAACACAAAATGCTGAAGATATTTTTGGATAATAAAGCATGCTTACGTCTTTGCGAGGAGGAACGACGAAGCAATCTCATAATAAAGAAGCAATCTCATAATAAATTAAAAAATGAAACACGGAGGCTGTACATATATTATTACCAATAAATATAATACCGTTTTGTATACAGGGGTTACTTCAGAGTTAAGAGCAAGAATATGGGAACACAAATCAAAGTTTTATCCTAAAAGTTTTACTGCAAAATATAATTGTACAAAAATTATTTGGTACCAAACATTTGCCAGAATAGAAGAGGCGATTGAAAAAGAAAAACAAATTAAAGGTGGAAGCAGGAAAGACAAAGAAGCTTTAATTAAAAGTATAAATCCAACATGGAAAGATTTATGGGAAATTATTCAGGACTTATAGAATATTATGAGATTGCCCGCCTGAATGACATAGTCGGGCAGGCTTCGAATTTGCCAACACACATGGCTGTGAGAAAATCCCTGTCTGCCGACCGGCCGACTCGTA
>JADGPX010000103.1 GCA_017882215.1 Chitinophagaceae bacterium
TCAAATTCGGACGGATCGATATCAGGGCTAAACTGCCGGTAGCTAAAGGAATGTGGCCGGCATTATGGATGTTAGGGTCAAATATAACTACTGCCGGTTGGCCAGCTTGCGGCGAAATGGATATTATGGAATTAGTTGGTACCTATCCCGGCAGGATTAGCGGTACCATGCATTGGAAAAATGCAGGAGGAACCCATGATTCAAAGGGTGCAAATTATAATTTATCATCAGGCGATTATTCTCAGCAGTTTCATGTGTTCAGTATGGTATGGGCGCAGGATTTAATTAAATGCTATGTAGATGATCAATTATACGTAACCGTTACATTGGCCGATGTGGGTGCAGCAAATTATCCTTTTAATGCCGATCAGTTTTTCATATTCAATGTAGCCGTAGGAGGCAACTGGCCTGGTTCGCCGGATGGCACTACAGCATTTCCACAAAGGATGTTTGTTGATTATGTGAGAGTGTTTCAATAATAATTAGAAATTGTTTTTGAGAAAAGAAAGGCACCTAAATCTGCAATGAAAATAATGGGATGCAAATGAACGATGATAAGTTTTCCATTATGGCAGGACCGGAAATATTTTTTAACTCTAGTGTCGGGATGGAATTTTTATTAGGTATAGTTATAGTAAAGAAGATGTTGAACAGGCTAATAAGGAAGTAAGAAAAGGTTTTCAAATAGGTATAGGTTTTCAAATTCATTTACAAAAACTTTAAAATAATTTTTATGAAACAGTTACTCATATTATTACTTTCAATAATTGTAAGCACAGTTATCAATGCTCAAAGCATTACCCCATTACCAGACAATGAATATTGTCCTAATACAGAATATATTTTTAGCGTGGCTTTACCGGCTGCGTATCAAAGTATTAATACTTTAGGCGGTTGTATTATTATAAATGTAGATGACTTATAAGCCTAAAGTTGATTAAATAAATATAAAAGAACCGGAGTATTACAAATAAATCGAATTTCTGTTACATGTTTTTAAAGCAAATTATATTAATATTTCTTCTGTTTTTTTCGAAACAATTATTCTCACAAGGCTTTCTTAAGGCCAATGGGAAAACTATTGTAAATGCAAAGGGTAAAGAAATAATTCTGCGGGGAATTGGTCTTGGCGGATGGATGCTGCAAGAGCCTTACATGTTGCAATTAGGTGGAGTTGCTGCTAATCAAAGTTTAATTAGATCAAAAATTACAGATGTGATTGGTGAAGATGCAACTAATACATTTTATAATGCATGGTTAGCTAATTATTGCCGTAAAGCAGACATAGATTCTTTGGCTGCATGGGGATTTAATTCTATAAGATTGCCTATGCACTACAACTTGTTTACACTTGCAACAGAGCAGGAACCTGTGTCAGGAAAAAATACATGGTTAAGCAAAGGATTTCAATTAACTGATAGTTTGCTAAGCTGGTGTAAAGCCGATAAAATTTATCTCATTCTGGATTTGCATGCAACACCTGGAGGACAGGGAAATGATGTTGCAATCTCTGACAGAGATACATCAAAACCATCCCTTTGGCAAAGCGAATTAAATAAACAAAAAACAATTGCTCTGTGGAGAAAATTAGCTGAACGCTATGCCAACGAACAATGGATTGGAGGCTATGATCTTATCAATGAAACCAATTGGGGTTTTCAAAATGCCTCTGATAAAAATGGTTGCGCCGAAACAGAAAATGTACCACTTAAAAAAATGCTTACTGACATTACTGATGCTATACGGCAAGTTGATAAAAAGCATGTAATTTTTATTGAAGCAAATTGCTGGGCAAATAATTATAACGGCATATTTCCTTTATGGGATAACAATATAGTTGTAAGCTTTCATAAATACTGGAACAGTAATGATCAGCAGTCCATACAAAAATTTTTAGATATCCGGGATAAATACAATGTGCCTGTATGGTGCGGAGAGTCAGGGGAAAACTCGAATGTATGGTTTACTGATGCGATCGGATTATTTGAAAAAAATAAAATAGGCTGGGCATGGTGGCCACTGAAAAAATTTGGCTTAAATAATCCCTTGCAGATTAAGCAAAACAATGGCTATAAACAATTGATAAGTTATTGGAAAGGGCAATCTCCAAAACCTTCCCAGGCTGATGCTTTTACTGCTTTAATGCAGTTAACGGAAGATATAAAAGCGGAGAATAACAACATGCATAAAGATGTAATTGACGCTATGTTCCGGCAGGTGAATTCTTTTGAAACAATACCTTTTAAGCAACATATAATTAAGCCGAATACAATTGTGTTTGCAGTTGATTATGATTTAGGAAGAAATCATTTTGCATACATGGATAATGACTCCGCAGATTACCATGTGTCAACAGGCAAAAGAACTGCGGGAAACAGGGGTGGGCAATATAGAAATGACGGAGTTGATATTGAAGCCTGTACTGATTCTTTAACTAATGGATTTAATGTAGGTTGGATAGAAGATGGTGAATGGCTACAATACACTATCAATGTTGAAAAAACAGATTTGTATAATTTGAATATACGTATTGCATCAGGCCATGAAAGCAACATACAAATATTAGTAAATGATGTTGCTGTTGTAGAAAACATTTCATTAAAAGAAGGGGCGGGCGATAAAGATTGGGAAACAACCACTGTAACAAATATTCATCTTACAAAAGGTATTAGCCGTTTTAAAATCTTTGTAGTAAAAGGCGATTTCAAATTAAATTATTTTGAGTTCATCAGTATTAAATAAAAGAAAGTATAATATCAACTATTAATTATAAAATCATGTTCTACAAATTATCTATTAAATTGGTTTTATTACTTGCAGCAGTGGTTAGTTGTGGCTTCTTTAGATGCAGGTTCAGTAGGCACTTTCATCTGGTAACATTAATCAAGAAGACAGGTAATATTTTAATCTATACCAAAAACTTATAAAACATGATTTGTTCTTTTAAGAGTGTATTAAGCATCGTTTTTTTATTAGGATTAAATGCTGCTTATACACAAAATATCGATAGTGCTATAAAAGCAAAAATTGTTGCCCAAAATGAAGGTTTTACTTTAATAAGGGAAGGCAAACCTTACTTTATTAAAGGGGCAGGCGGCACCAATTATACTGACCGTTTGGCTAAATATGGAGGAAATTCTATCCGTACCTGGGATACTAAAAATGGAGAAGAAGTATTAAGTAAAGCATATAAACTTGGCTTAACAGTAACCATGGGTTTAAATGTAGCCCGTGAGCGTCATGGCTTTAATTACAATGATACAACAGCTGTGAAACAACAGTTAGAAAGATTGCGTCAGGAAGTACGTAAATACAAAAACTATCCGGCTCTATTAATATGGGGTATAGGTAATGAACTTAATCTGGAGTATAAAAATCCAAAAGTTTGGGATGCTGTAAATGATATTGCAAAGATGATTCACCAGGAAGATCGCAACCACCCGGTTACTACTATGTTAGCCGGAGTAAACAAAAGAGAAATTGAATATATAAAAGCCCGATGCCCGGAACTTGATTTACTTTCAGTACAGGTATACGGCGGATTGGCTAGCGTGCCGCAACAATTGCGTTCTGCCGGATGGAAAGGTCCGTACATGGTAACTGAATGGGGTCCAACAGGCCACTGGGAAAGTATGCAAACCCCTTGGAAGGCATCAATAGAAGAAACCAGCAGCCAAAAAGCTGCAGTATATAAAAGCAGGTATGAAGCATCTATAAAACAGGATAAACACTGTGTAGGTTCATACGTGTTTTTGTGGGGGCAAAAGCAGGAAAGAACACCGACCTGGTATGGCCTTTTTACAGAGATAGGAGAAGAATCAGAAGTTGTAGACGTAATGCAATACTTATGGAGCGGTAGGTGGCCTAAAAACCGGGCACCACATGTAGATTCTGTATTGTTGAACAATAAAAAAGCAACTGATATTATTTATCTGCAGCCAGACAAAAATTATCCGCTAGCTGTATTTGCACATGATCCAAATAAAGATAAAATGATCGTACGATGGGAGCTGCTGCCTGAAAGCACTGATCTTAAAAATGGGGGTGATCGTGAGTCACGTCCTGAAGCTATACCTGCATCGATATCCGTTGAAAACTTAAAAAAAGCAATTTTGAAAACACCTGAAAAAGAAGGCGCTTATCGCTTGTTTTTATACATAAGCGACGGGCATAACAAGGTGGCTACAGCTAACATTCCTTTTTATGTAAAATGATAATGGCGAAATGCAATTAATGGTAAGATGTTGCTCGAGAAAATATTATTATCAGTTTTTTAAAATAAAATGATTAATACAATTATTAAACAGACTAACATGTTATACAAATCATGTTGCAGATTATTTTTATTATTTGCAGCGGTAGCTTTTACTTTAAACACCAATGCTCAAAAAAATGCATCAACTGAAGCAAAGATTAATGCATTAATTAAAAAAATGACACTAGAAGAAAAAGTGAACATGATTCATGCAAGTTCATTTTTTACATCAGGTGGGGTGTCACGTTTAGGAATACCTAAGTTGGTACTTTCGGATGGGCCTCATGCAGTACGATCTGACACTGGTACTTATTTGCCGGTTGGTACTTGTTTAGCTGCTACCTGGAATCCTAAACTTGGTTACGAATTTGGTTCAGTATTAGGCAGCGAAGCAAATTTTCATGGTAAAGATGTCATTCTCGGACCGGGGATTAACATCATCCGTTCCCCTTTAAACGGAAGAAATTTTGAATATGAAAGTGAAGATCCTTATTTAGTATCAAGAATGGTGGTTGGGTATATTAATGGTGTGCAGGATCAGGGTATATCTGCATGTGTAAAACACTTTGCTGTAAATAACATGGAAACAAACCGCTTTAATGTAAACGTAAACCTTACTGAACGTGCTCTGCGTGAAATTTACTTACCTGGCTTTAAAGCCGCAGTTACCGAAGCTAATGTAAATACTTTAATGGGTTCCTACAATAAAGTGCGTGGACAATGGGCTAGTCAAAACAGTTATCTTCTTAATCAAATACTTAAAAAAGAATGGGGCTTTAAAGGTTTTGTAATGAGTGATTGGGGAGCTGTTCATAATACAATAGAAGCTATATGGAATGGCTGCGATCTTGAAATGGGAACAGATCTAAACCAGCGTCCCCACCGTGATTATAGTAAATTTTTTATGGGTGATACTGTTGTAAATCTGGTAAGAAGTGGCAGGATAGATGAAAGCGTTATCAATGAAAAAGTAAGAAGGATTTTGTATGTAATGTTTAAAACGAATATGATTGATGGCGTCCGTAAAAAGGGCGAATCCAATACAAAAGCGCATCAGCAAACAGCGCTTAAAGTAGCCGAAGAAGGAATTGTATTACTTAAAAACGATAATAAAATTTTGCCTTTATCATCATCAGTAAAAACAATTGCTGTAATTGGTTTTAATGCAGAAAGAAAGCAGGCGATGGGTGGAGGAAGCTCACAGGCAAAAGCCTTTTATGAAGTAACTCCAATAGAAGGTTTAAGAAATGCAGGTGGAAATAAAATAAATATAACTTACAACCAGGGATATAAAATTGAAAGAGGTGCAACAGCAGATGATTTATTAATAATGCAGGCAGCTGAAGCAGCTTCAAAAGCCGATGTTGCTATAGTAGTTGGTGGATGGACTCATGGTTTTAATTATTCTGTATGGAGCGATAATGCTTATGATGCAGAAGGATATGATAAACCGGATATGCACATGCCTTTCGGGCAGGATGAATTAATAAAAGCTGTACTTAAAGCCAACCCTAAAACAGTAGTTGTATTAATGGGAGGAGGACCAATTGATATGACTCAATGGATAAATAACGTTCCTGCAATTTTGCAGGCTTGGTATCCGGGGATGGAAGGTGGAAATGCATTAGCCAAAATAATTTTCGGACAGGTAAATCCATCTGGAAAGTTGCCAATGACTTTTCCTAAAATATTAGAAGATGCACCTTCGCAAAAGTTGGGCATAACATCAAAAGACTTAATGCAGTTATATTATACCGATGATATTTATGTTGGCTATCGTTATTTTGATACCTATAAAGTGGAACCGCAATTTGCATTTGGACATGGGTTATCTTATACAACTTTTGAATATAGCAACTTAAAAATTCAAGCTGGTAAAAAAAATACAACAATAACTTTTACTTTAAAAAACACAGGAAGTGTTCCCGGGGCTGAAGTTGCGCAGGTATATGTAAAGCAGGAAAAATCAACCTTGCCGAGACCTGAAAAAGAACTGAAAGCTTTTGAAAAAATATTTCTTCAGCCGGGAGATTCTAAATTGGTAAAAATTGTCTTGGATGAAAACGCATTTCACTATTACAATGATATTGAAAATAAATGGGTGATGGAAAATGGAGTATATGATATCATGATCGGAGCATCATCCAGGAAGATAAAATTAAATGGAAAAGTAAAATTGTAATTGTGAGTAAATTCAAGCCAAATAATAATCTTGTTGTTACAATCGGATTAATTTACATTCTCCTGGCAGGATGTTCAAAATCCAACACTACATCGAGTGGTACTACATCAATATATCCTTCGGATCATTTCCTGGTTAGTTAAAATTAATTACAAAAAAAGGAAAGTTATGAAAATAAATATGAAAATTATCCTGCTAATTGCACTAACTGCTATTCAATCAAAATGTGCTAAATCAGTAGTTAATCCAACTCCTAACCCAGTTCCACCTCCTGTTACAAACGAAGTGGATTTTTGGTTAACTAAAGCGGACCAATCTGTAAAACTTGAAAAGCAATCTACAGTTTTAGGATTTGGTACTACTTTTAATATGTATTCAAATATTGAAGTAGATGAAACTCAAACCTTTCAATCAATTGATGGTTTTGGATATACACTAACGGGTGGAAGTGCTCAGGTAATTAACCTATTGAGCCCAACAAAAAAGCAAGAATTATTACAAGAGTTATTTGGTACAGGCAACAGTTCCATCTCAATAAGTTATTTAAGAATCAGCATTGGAGCATCCGATTTAAATGATGCCCCATTTACTTATGATGATATGTTAAGCGGGCAAACAGATGTAAACTTAACCAGCTTTAGTTTGTCTCCGGATATGACCAATTTAATACCACTTTTAAAAGAAATTTTAATAATAAATCCATTTATAAAGATTATGGCAGCTCCCTGGTCGGCACCAGTTTGGATGAAAGATAATAATAGCTTTATGGGCGGAAGTTTACAACCACAATATTATGGAGTGTATGCTCAATATTTTGTAAAGTATATTCAAAAAATGAAAGCCGAAGGCATCACAATAAATGCTGTTACACCTCAAAATGAACCATTGCATCCGGGAAATAATCCCAGCATGTTAATGACGGCTTTGCAACAAACAGATTTTATAAAAAATAACTTAGGGCCAGCTTTTCAAGCAGCAAATTTTACAACTAAGATTGTTATTTATGATCACAATTGTGACAAACCAGAATATCCTATTGCTATATTAAATGATGCAACTGCAAAATCATTTATAGATGGTTCTGCTTTTCATTTATATGCAGGAGATATAAGTGCATTGTCTTTGGTTCATAATGCTTTTCCTGATAAAAATATATATTTTACCGAGCAATATACTTCTTCAACCGGCAGTTTTGATGGCGATTTAAAATGGCATTTAAAAAATGTAATCATTGGTTCAATGCGCAACTGGAGTAAAGTTGCACTGGAATGGAACCTGGCTAATAATGCCGCTTTTGAACCTCATACTATAGGCGGTTGTTCTACTTGTAAAGGTGCTATAACTATTAATACCAGTGATAATTTTAGCAGAAATGTGGGATATTATATTATAGCCCATGCTTCCAAATTTGTTCCAGCCGGTTCAGTAAGAATTACAAGTAATTTAACTGGTAATTTAAATAATGTAGCATTTAAAACTCCAGGTGAAAAAAAAGTTTTAATTATAGAAAATGATGGAAATGCTACAGAATTATTTAACATTAAATACAATGGTAAATGGGTTACCACTTCATTAGAAAGTGGTTCTACTGGAACATATATTTGGTAAGAATTACTTTAATAAACAATTTATAACATGAAAATAATCGCTACAACCACTCTTTTGCTGGCATCTTTTTTTGCTTTTTCTCAACAAAAAAGCAAACCACAGGTAATTCCTTTTTCTATTAAAAACCGAATAGTTACAGTTTATACTACAGCTGATAGTACCAATTTAAGAATTACCCCAACGGACACCTTGCGCTTTAAAGATTTCGGCCAACCATTAGAAACACAAATTTGCATATTCGTTGACCCTACAAAAACATTTCAAACTTTTATGGGAATAGGCGGCGCATTGACTGATGCATCCGCGGAAACATTTGCCAAATTACCCAAAGAAAAACAACAGGAATTACTACAGGCATATTTCGATAAAGAAAAAGGAATCGGTTATACTTTGGCAAGAACCAATATCAACAGTTGCGATTTTAGTAGTGGTAGTTATACCTATGTTACTGAAGGAGACACCTCATTAAACTCATTTAATATTAATCATGATAAACAATTTCGTATTCCTTTTATAAAACAGGCGATAGCCGCAGCCGGCGGAAAACTAACTTTGTTTGCAAGCCCATGGAGTCCACCTGCATTTATGAAAACCAATAATGAAATGTTGCATGGGGGAAAATTAAAACCGGCGTTTGATCAAAGCTGGGCTAACTATTTTACAAAATTTATCAAAGCATACGAAAAAGAAGGGATTCCTGTTTGGGGAATAACTGTACAAAATGAACCTATGGCTACACAGAAATGGGAGTCTTGCATATTTACAGCCAATGAAGAAAGAGATTTTTTAAAAATATATTTAGGCCCCACAATGAAAAAAGAAGGTTTAGGTAATAAAAAAATTATCGTTTGGGATCATAACCGGGATTTAATGTTTCATAGGGCTAACATTATATTCGATGACCCTGAAGCTGCAAAATATGCATGG
This sequence comes from Chitinophagaceae bacterium, assembly GCA_017882215.1. GTDB lineage: Bacteria > Bacteroidota > Bacteroidia > Chitinophagales > Chitinophagaceae > Ginsengibacter. The sequence goes on from JADGPX010000103.1 coordinate 8,973, forward strand.
GGTATGGGCTTTCATTGGTATGAATATTGGAGTGGCGGACAACCCATGTATGAAAATGTGGAATTGGTACACAAAGCATATCCTGATAAGAATTTATTATTTACTGAAGGTTGTGCCGAAAGTTTTAATGCAAAGCGAATTAATTTTTGGGGATTGGGCGAAGAATATGGCCGCTCAATGATAAATGATTTTAATAATGGTACTGTGGGATGGACTGATTGGAATATTTTATTGGATGAAACAGGCGGACCAAATCATGTTGGTAATTTTTGTTTTGCCCCCATGCATGCCAATACTCAAACAGGTGAACTGATTTATACCAATTCATATTATTATATTGGCCATTTTTCTAAATTTATTCGTCCGGGTGCAAAAAAAATCACAAGTGCATCAAGCAGGAGTCAATTACTTACAACATCTTTTATTAATGAAGACGGTAAAATTGCAATTATAGTAATGAATCAAAGTGATAAAAAAATAACTTATAATTTATGCATAGGAAAGAATGGTGCTATTGTAAATATTTTACCACATGCAATTCAAACACTTGTTTTATAGTTAAGTAGTATAGTTATTTTTTGAACAATATTGATAGCAATACACCTGCATTAAGTGGCCTAAAATAATTAAGATTATTTTTTCTTCCCAAAGT
>JADGPX010000104.1 GCA_017882215.1 Chitinophagaceae bacterium
TGTTCACGTATATTTTTGTATTGGCAATCGCAACATTTTTTGCCTGTATCGTATCAAACAGTTTGATCTCTGTTTTTCTTTCATTACCCTTTCCATATTTTTTTAAAAGTCCTTCATAATAAGCCACTGCATAATCAGTCAAATGTTCAAGATCATAATTAACCTGCTTAATATCTGCTTCCAAATTTTTTATCTGTTCATTCAGTTCGTCAATGTCCAATCTATAAATTCTGCGGACAGGCTTCTCCGTTAATTTGACAATATCCTCTTTGGTGATCTCTCTTTTTAATAATTTTTTAAAAGGATTGAATGCTTTGTCAATAGCCTCCAAAACCTTATCCCATGTTTCATGTTTCTTCTCCAGCTCTTTATATATTTTTTCTTCAAAAAATATTTTTTCCAAAGAAGTGTAATGCCATTTTTCATGAAGCTCTGCAAGCTTTATCTCTAATTCTTTTTTTAATAAATCTTTTGTGTTATCTGCAGATATCTTCATCAATTCAGGAACATCTAAGAAAGCAGGCTTATGCGAAACAATTACGCATGCATTTGGCGAAATAGAAATTTCACAATCTGTGAAAGCATATAACGCATCAATAGTAATATCAGTGGAAATGCCCTGTGCAAGCTCAATCGCTATTTCAACCTCTGCCGCAGTGTTATCAGTTACCTTTTTTATTTTTATCTTGCCACCATCATTGGCTTTAACGATAGAATCAATTAACTGGGTGGTTGTAATTCCATAAGGAACATCACGTATTACAAGATTTCTTTTATCAAGCTCCTCTATTTTTGCTCTTACTCTTATTTTGCCGCCACGCTTACCTTCATTGTAATTGGTTACATCAACCATTCCTCCTGTAGCAAAATCAGGAAACAATTCAAACCTTCTGCCACGCAAATATTTTATTGAGGCTTCAATAAGTTCACAAAAATTATGAGGTAATATCTTTGTTGCAAGGCCAACCGCAATTCCTTCTGCTCCCTGGGCCAGCAATAAAGGAAACTTCATCGGAAGTGTTACCGGCTCATTCTTTCTTCCATCATAACTCAACTGCCATTCAGTGGTCTTATTATTAAAGGCAACTTCCAGAGCAAACTTACTTAGCCTTGCTTCTATATAACGAGGCGCAGCTGCATCATCACCCGTTCTGATGTCACCCCAGTTTCCCTGCGTTTCTATCAGCAAATTTTTTTGACCGAGATTAACCAATGCATCGCCAATGCTTACATCACCATGCGGATGATACTGCATACTTTGCCCGATAATGTTGGCAACTTTATTAAATCGTCCATCATCCATTTCCTTCATAGCATGCAAAATGCGCCGCTGTACGGGCTTTAAGCCATCTTCAACAGCAGGCACTGCCCTCTCCAATATTACATAACTGGCATAATCTAAAAACCAGGTTTTGTATTGCCCGCTTACTCCGGAATCACTGTGGAGATAATCTTCTTTTATATTTTTTGCCATCTAAAAAAATTAAAAAATCAAACTCAAAGCCCCATCGGGGCGATTATATCAGTAGCAGAACGAAATATATTCATGCAGCTCCGAAGGAGCGATATATTAAGCACCGTTTATTCATTAATCATAAAATTCAAACAAATATTTATCATCATATTCAATCTCAAATTTTTGTAAAAACTCAATATATTCCTGCTTGAATGTTTTCTTTTTATGATGCTCTGGTTGCCTTAAAATATAATCAACAACATTTGAAGCCTGGGATTTTGAATAAGAGAAAGCGCCGAATCCTGTTTGCCACGAAAAATTTTTTACAAAATGTTTCTCCTTTATAAATGAAGATGAATTCGCTTTTATATCTCTTACCAAATCAGAAATTGCAATATCAGGTTTTATACTTACAAAAATATGTGTATGATCGGGCATACAATAAATGGCATATAGTTTTTGCTTTTTCTCTTTTATAATTCCGGAAATATATTTTTGTAATTCATCTCTGAATGATTCTTTTATAAAACATTGCCTGCCTTTTACGGCAAATACAATTTGAATATACAATTGTGAATATGTATTTGGCATTTGGATAAATTATACAAAAAATAATATCAACCGAATTGTCACGTATATCGCTCCTATGGAGCTAAACTTTGAATTTATATTAAAATCTACTAATATATTGCTCCTACGGAGCAGGATTTTTAATTATTATTTTTCTACGAATATCAACGTTCCTAGGAGCTAAATTTTGATTTTTATTCCCTACGAATATCAACGTTCCTAGGAGCTAAATTTTGATTTTTATTCCCTACGAATATCAACGTTCCTATGGAGCTAAATTTTAATTTTTCTCTGCTACGAATTTAGTACAACTGTGGAGCTAAATTTATTATTATTTTCTCAATTTCTTTGCTCCATCGGAGCAAAATATCAGTAGCTACCATACGAACGTATACAGAGCTCCGTAGGAGCGAAATAATTCATCAATCATAAAATTCAAATAAACATTCATCATAGTATCCCTTCTATGGAGCAACTATATTATCATGATACTCCGCAGGAGCTTTCAATTTTACTTCAAAGTCTTTCATTCCTTTTATTTCTCCCTGTGCATCTATCTTCCCATCTGCTATCATTAATTTCAATCGCCATAAAAGATATGCATCGCCTGTTGTATCTTTTGATTTTGCCCAAAGGGCTCCTTGTTGAGAAAAAAATGAATGGAACAGTTTGTTTACTTTTTGCCAATCTGTTGTAATGAATTTTAAAAGCTCAGCATCGTAATAATCATAATCATGCTGGATAAGCTTTTTCCCGCCTTCCAATGTTCTTACACCTTTATTTTCGTTGCAAAGCTTTGTCCATTCGTCAGGATCAACTTCAAATTCACTTGAAGTTATTTGTCGTGCTAACTTTTTCGCTTTCAGAAATTCTTTTGCCGGTATCTCAAAAATGTTTGTTGGATAAAAAATATGTCCCTTGTCATTTATAAAAGGGAGATTGTTGAGATATAAAATAAATATTCTTCCCTGAAGATCTTTTAACCGGCTCATGAGCCAATAATATCCTGATACATCATGTTTGTTTTGTGCAGCCCATATCCATATTATTTCTTCAGGATCATTATTTAATCTTTCAATTAATTCTGCAACAGTTTTGTTATCATCCACTTCACCGGTATCAACTTTGCCGTCATAATCTCCACCAGCCAAAACCTCACGCCACCACTGTTTACGGGCTTCAATACCTTCTTCTGAAAAAATATCAGCAATAGGTCCCACAGCATAATCATCTTTTACCTGGATAATATCTCCCTGCAGGGTATCATCCAGATCAAAACTTTTTTTTAATGCAGCAACATCTGCTTCCTGAAAAACTATATGAATCATTGCTGATTATTTTTTTGAGTTATTAAATAGTATACACAGGTAGTAAAATAATCACGGATATACGGAATGCTTTTTAAAATTGGCAATTGCTTTCGGGCCTTCCAGCCAAATTTATATTTATAAATAGGATTGATTAAATAATGCGTTTTATTGATAACCCTGTAATTCGTTTGCTTTACAATCTTCTCAAATCTTTCAATTGAAATACCGGTATCTTTTATTTCTAACAGATCTTCTGCAGGCTCATTAAATTTCATCAATACCCATTTGTATAATTTTTTTGGCAACAGGTGGTAATAAGGAAACTTACTCAGTAATTTGCTTTTGCACATTTGCTGGTGCCCGCCAAATGGCATCTGCCATGGAGGAAATCCAAAAAATATAGCTCCTTGCGGAAGCAACAGATCATGTAATCTTTGCAAAAGTTTTTTTTGATCGTGAATATGCTCAATCACATCTTTCATTATGATCAGATCAAATCTTCCTCCTGATTCCTGCTCCGTTACTTTATAAATATCTTTTGCGATAAACCTGATTTTTTTTTCTTCAATTTCATTTTTTAAAAGCTCATGTGCAAGTTGTAACCTGCTTTCATGCAGCTCCACTCCTACACCTATACAACCTCTTTTAATAAATGCAGCTAAAACACCTCCTTCGCCACAGCCGATCTCTAAAACCCTGTTACCTTGTTTTAATTCAACTTTTTTTTCGATAAACGGAATAACATATTCTTCAGCATTTTCAAGTTGTATCTCAAAATATCTTTTCTTGTCAGTATGAAATTCAAACATAGTTTTTATATTCCGCTAACTTCAGCCAAATCTAATTCAACCTTTAAATTATCAATAATAAAATCCTGCCGGGATGGAGTATTTTTTCCCATATAATATTCCAGCAATTGCTGAATGTGCACTTCAGGTAAAAGCATAACGGGCTGCAGACGTATATTCTCCCCGATAAATTTTCCAAACTCTTCAGGGGAAATTTCTCCAAGTCCTTTGAACCTTGTGATCTCGGGTTTGCTTCCCAGTTTTTTTATTGCCTTCTGCTTTTCATTTTCATCATAGCAATAAATGGTTTCCTGCTTGTTGCGAACCCTGAACAAAGGAGTTTCTAAAATATAAACATGACCATTTTTTACTAGATCAGGAAAGAATTGCAAGAAGAAGGTCATCAGCAGCAACCGGATATGCATACCATCCACATCGGCATCTGTGGCAATAACAATATTATTGTAGCGAAGCGTATCATAACCCTCTTCGATATTGAGTGCATGCTGCAATAAACTAAATTCCTCATTTTCATACACCACTTTTTTTGTAAGCCCGAAACAATTCAAAGGCTTTCCACGTAAGCTAAACACGGCCTGCGTTTCAACATTTCGAGATTTGGTGATAGAACCGCTTGCACTGTCCCCTTCTGTAATAAAAATGGTGCTCTCTTTTTGCTTTTCTATAATAGCATCTTTGTTCTTTCCCTCTGCTGCATCATTTAAATGAAAGCGGCAATCTCTTAATTTTTTATTATGAAGATTTGCTTTTTTGGCTCTTTCATTTGCCAGTTTTTTTATTCCTGCTAATTCCTTTCTTTCTCTTTCATTTTGTTCTATCCTCTTTTTTAATGCTTCTGCTGTAGAAGGGTTTTTATGAAGGAAATTATTTAATTCTTTACCCAAAAAATCGCCAATAAAATTCTTTACACTTGGCCCGCCTTCATACATTATTTGTGAACCCAACTTTGTTTTTGTCTGGCTTTCAAAAACCGGTTCCTGAACCCTAACACTAATGGCTGCACAAATGCTTCCTCTAACATCAGAAGGATCATAATCTTTTTTATAAAACTCACGGATCGTTTTTACCAATCCCTCTTTAAATGCAGATAAATGTATACCGCCCTGTGTTGTGAATTGCCCATTTACAAAACTGTAATACTCTTCCCCATACTGATTTTCATGCGTAAGTACTATTTCAATATCTTCTGCTTTTAAATGAATTATCGGGTAGCGTAATTCATCTTCATTTGTTTTACGCTGAAGCAGATCAAGCAATCCGTTTTTACTTACATACCTTTTGCCATTGTAATTAATTACAAGCCCTGCATTTAAAAAACAATAATTCCAGAATTGATTTTCTAAAAAATCGGAGAGGTAATAGTAGTTCTTAAAAATTTGTTCATCAGGAGTGAATGTAATTTCTGTTCCATTTTCTTCTGTTGTTCTCTCTTCTTTTTTATCAGATATTAAAACACCTTTTTTAAATTCTGCAGTTTTTTGCTTGCCTTCACGATAAGCGGTCACTTTAAAATAATCACTCAAAGCATTCACCGCTTTCGTTCCCACACCATTCAGCCCCACACTTTTTTGAAAAGCTTTGCTATCATACTTTGCCCCGGTGTTTATTTTACTTACCACATCTACCACTTTACCTAATGGAATCCCTCGTCCATAATCCCTTACAAATACGGTTTTGTTTTTAATGCTCACATCCACATGCTTTCCAAAGCCCATTGTGTGTTCGTCAATACAATTATCAATTACCTCTTTTAATAAAACATAAATACCATCATCAGGACTGCTGCCATCACCAAGCTTGCCAATGTACATGCCCGGACGCAGGCGGATATGCTCTTTCCAATCAAGGCTTTTTATGGATTCTTCATTATACTCAAACAGGTTTTTATTCTCTGCCATTTCAACTCCGGTATTTAAAATTTCTGCAAATTTAATTAAAGGATATCAAGGCACATTTTTTCAACTTTTAACACCTGTGTATAAGTTTACAAGCCTGAATTGAAATCTGCGTTTTTTGTGAGATGGAATATATTTGAACTTCACTTTTAAAAATTTAAAATGAAAAAAATTATTTTTTTATTATTTATATCTGCTTCTATTGGTTTTATAAGTTGCAAAAGCAACAAGCCTAAAGATCTGATTGTTAATTCCCGCATTTGCGGGATTTTTTATTGTATTACTGAATTGTAATAGTTTTATCATAAAATATATGAATTTAGATCTATCAGGTAAATATGCAATTGTATGTGGAAGTACACAAGGGCTTGGATTTGCTTCAGCAAGAGAGCTGGCATTATTGGGAGCGAATGTTACATTAGTTGCAAGAAATGAAGAAAAATTAAAAGAAGCAGTTACAAAGCTTGATACATCAAAAGGGCAAAAGCATAATTATTTTGTTGCTGATTTTCAATTTCCTGAACAGGTAAAAAGTGCAGTTCAAAATCATCTTGCTGCTCATTCTACAGTAAATATTTTGGTAAACAATACCGGCGGACCGAAGGGTGGTGCAGCGCTGGAAGCCAATGCTGAAGAGTATCTTCAGGCATTTAACAGTCACCTTATCTGTAATCATATATTAGTGCAGGCAGTTGTCCCTTCAATGAAATCTTCCGGTTATGGACGCATAATAAATATTATTTCAACTTCAGTAAAACAGCCTATTCCGGGGCTTGGTGTGTCCAATACAATTCGTGGAGCTGTTGCAAGCTGGGCTAAAACTTTGGCCGGCGAATTAGGACAATTTGGAATAACAGTTAATAATGTTTTGCCCGGATATACTAAAACAAGCCGCTACGATTCTTTGATGCGAAACAAAGCAACTGCCACAGGAAAATCACTGGATGAAGTTGAAAAAAGTTTGGTTACAGACATTCCTTTAAAAAGAATTGGCACTCCGGAAGAATTTGGCGCTGCCGTTGCATTTCTTTGCACCCCTGCTGCCGGATATATCAATGGAATAAATTTACCCGTAGATGGCGGAAGATTACAAACATTATAATAATTACCTGCGATTTTCAGAATGTGATTTTATAAAATCTGACACTAAATAACTTATTAATTTTCCGGTGCTGATATTCTCTCTGTCATCATCACATTTTGTAGCGCCTTCACAAATATGCAGGTAAGCCACCTTAGCATCTGTTGCAACAAAATTCAGATATTGCCTGGCATGTAAAGTTGAAATTCCACATGGTGTTAACGCACTGCTTAAAATATTTTCAATACTATCAAGATCGAGCTCTATTGCTGTATAGGTTTCTTCTGTAAAACCTGTGGCATGAGCAATTGCCTGTATAAAATTTTTCTTCTCATGAATAAAAATATCTTCGTAAGTAATACAATCAATAAAAGGATTATTGACAATATCCATCCATACATTTTGTTGTAAATAATTTTCATGCAATCCTATAATGCAATATTTATTCAGATAACCATCTTCATCAGCATAACGAAATGCATTACCACTATGTCTTCCTTCAACCGGTCTGTAATCAGCATGAGCATCTAAATTGATACAATTAATTTGAGACAGGGGAAGAAGATCTGCTTTGTGTAACCCTTTAGCAGCACCTTTTATAGCGGGATAGGCATTGTTATGCCCGCCGCCAATTATTACAGGTATCTTTTTATACTGGGTTATGATCTTTACTAAATTCTCCACCTCTTCATCAATTGCATTTACAGCGTGGCGGTATGCTTCAATTTTTTCATCAGGAGTTGCTGCATTCGATTCTATTAAAAATTTAAGATCATTAAAATCAAAATGCCCCAGCAGTAAAATATTCTCACCACTTAAAAAATCGTTACTCTGGATATTTAAAAATGAAGATAAAAAAGGAAACCATGCAGAATCTGCACCGCCAATTCCCTGGTTTGCTTTAACACCAATATCTTCAGGAATTCCAAATAAAATATAACTACAAGTTGTTTGCTGCAAAGTATCTTCCAGGGAGGCTTTATCTGCAATACAGTTTATCCGCTCACCCAATTTAGTTTCAAACTTTCGCACATGAGTAAGCGTTAAAATATCCTGCTTGTTGTAAAATTTAAAATGCTTCATAAAGGGAAGTTAGGTAAATGTGCTGATTTGCAAATGTGCAGATATGCAAATTGTAAGAAGAAAATATTTTGGTAGCCGGCAGAAGTGCTACTATTAAGCATCGTTGTGTCACTCACTTGTACTTTGAGTTCTTTATGCAGCTTTTAGTGAAGCGAAGAAAGTAGTATAAAGACCCGAAGCAATATAGTATTAAACTTTACTATGAGATTAGTTTCACCTAACTTACCAGAACTTCTTTAGTTGTTTTTAAATCCGGCTCGCAAAGACGTGAAATTATTTTTACCTTACATACATAAATCACCACTTATGAAACTCTTTAAAAAAAGGGAACCACAAACAGTTGAAGTAAAAGGAAATCCGCTTGTTTGTCCTATCTGCTCAAACAATCTTTTTTGGACAAGAGATGTTTTTGTACGTAAAGGTTTATTTAGAAGAGAATGGTCAAAAACTTTTGTTTGTTCTGAGTGTACTTATACCTTCTGGTTTTGGAGTTAAAAAAATTCCTTAAATAAACTCTCCACCGATCATCACTTTATCAATCAGATTATTTCCAAAAGAATAAGGCAGATAAGCAAGTGATGGAATTGGTTTGGTGAAAATAAGATTTGCTTTTTTGCCAACAGTAATACTGCCTAACTGTTCACCTAATTCCATTGCGTAAGCGCCATTGATAGTTGCTGCATTAATTGCTTCTTCCGGCAGCATCCTCATTTGAATGCAGCTTAGGGCAACAACAAAATTCATATTGCCGCTGGGTGATGAACCGGGATTATAATCTGATGCCAGCGCTACAGCAGCGCCACTATCAATGAGTTGCCTTGCGGGCTGCAATGGCATATGAAGAAAAAATGCAGCGGTAGGAAGCAAAGTGCAAAGAGGCCTCCCCCCTGCCCCCTCCGGCGGAGGGGGAGAAGAAAGCAATTCAATTTCTTTTTCCGTCAAAGTTTCAAGATGATCAAGAGAAACAGCATTAAGTTTAATTCCGGCTTCAATTCCGCCTATGCTGTTTAACTGGTTTACGTGAAGCTTAGGCTTTAGTCCGTATCCTAATCCTGCATTACAAATTGTTTCGGTTTCCTTAGCAGAAAAAAATCCATCTTCACAAAACACATCTATATAATCAGCCAGTTTTTCTTTGGCAATAACAGGGAGCATTTCATTAATGATGAGATCAATATAACCCTGATGGTTCTCTTTAAATTCTATTGGATATGTATGTGCTCCAAGGAAAGTTGACTTAATAGATAGAGAAGATTTTTCTTTAAGCTTTTTAATAACTCTCAGCATTTTCAATTCGCCTTCCACAGATAATCCATATCCGCTTTTTATTTCAATGGCACCTGTACCAAGTTTACTAACTTCTTCCAATCGCTTCCATGCCTGGTTAAATAATTCATCTTCT
>JADGPX010000105.1 GCA_017882215.1 Chitinophagaceae bacterium
CAAAAGCCTGGAAGAAGCCATGTCTGATATTACAAGAGATTACACAGAAAAATTCTGGGAAATAACAGACGAGATATTAAATGCAATTCTTTTTATTCTCATCGGGCTGCAACTTGTTATCATTAGCTTTCAATTTAATTTATTAATTATTGGGCTGATAATGGCAATCCTTCTCATACTGGTAAGATACATATCGTTATGGCTGCCTGCATTTTCATTCTTTTTTAAAAAAGATCTAAAAGATAAAACGCTTGAGATTATGACATGGGGCGGACTGCGTGGCGGGATTTCAATTGCACTTGCACTTTCGTTACCGCAATCTATGTACAAAGAATTTTTTGTTCCCGTTACGTTTGTTATTGTGCTATTCTCTATAATAGTGCAAGGCTTCAGTATGAAATGGTTTGTAAAGAAGCTATCATAAGAAAAAACAGATTTCTATACGTGCTATAACCTGAGTAATACAGAATACATAGGGCAACTATTTTTAAGTAAATTTGTTTACAAATGCATATTACAAAAGAACATATTATTTCTTCTTTAAAAAAAGACAAGCCCTTATTACAAAATGAGATGGGAGTTAAAAACTTAGCGCTCTTTGGCTCCTATGCAAATAACTCCCAAAGAGAAGATAGTGATATTGATTTTTTAATAGAGTTAAAAGAAGTAAGCTATACATATCTATTTAAAACATATGCATTTCTTGAAAAGAAATTCCCTGGTAAAAAAATTCAACTTACACGAAAAGGTCCGCATCTGTCAGAAAAATTTTTAAAGACAATTGAAAAAGACCTGATTTATGTCTAATATAAATTACAGGTTAACACTTATCCTTAATGCTGTTAGCACTATTGATAAAAGAATGAAGAAAATAAAAATTCCCAAAGATTTTATTAAAGACGATAACGGAGTAACTATTCTTGATTCAATAAATGCAAGGCTTCAAACCATAGGTGAAAATGCCAATAAGATTCTAAAATCTGATAAAGAATTCTTCAGTTCGCAGCTTCAAATGGATCCTCTTCCTATAATTGATTTCAGAAATATTATTTCTCACGAATACGAATTATTAGATTATCAGATAATTTATAAAATCTGTACGGAGGACCTGTCTATCCTAAAACAAAAAATAGAAACCTTTTTATCAAACAATAATGAAACTGTTTGATACAAAAGGCTATTCTGTAATTCAGCAGTGGCTTACTTCTAAAGGCAACCAGCCTTTTACTTTCCAGGAAGAAACATGGCAGCAAATAATTGATGGCTATTCAGGATTAGTGAATGCGCCAACAGGTTGCGGAAAAACTTTCTCTGTTTTCCTTGGCTCTTTAATTAATTTTATTAATCATCATCCAAAAGATTATAAAACAAAAAATAAAAATGCCCGCCCGGATGATACGGTCGGACGGGGTCTGCAGCTTTTATGGATAACACCTTTGCGTGCTTTGGCAAAAGATATTGGCAGGGCAATGGAAGAAGTTATTGAAGAGCTTGGAATGAACTGGAAGATTGGGATCAGAAATGGTGATACAGATATTAGTGAGCGGCAAAAACAAAAAAGGCAAATGCCGGAAGTGCTTATCATTACTCCTGAAAGTTTACATTTATTATTAGCGCAAAAACATTATCCCGAATTTTTTAAATCCTTAAAAATTATTGCTGTTGATGAATGGCATGAACTGCTTGGAAGCAAAAGAGGTGTGCAGGTGGAACTCGCTATTTCCAGGCTTGTAGCCATGAGCTATGAGCCATTAGCTGCGAGCCAAAACTCACAACTTTGTATTTGGGGTATATCAGCAACTATAGGAAACCTTGAACAGGCAAAGGAAGTGCTTCTCTCCCCTCTCCACTTGTGGAGAGGGGCAGGGGGTGAGGGAATTATTACTGCTGAAATTAAAAAGAAAACAGAGATCGAATCCATCTTTCCTGATGAGATCGAAAAATATCCATGGGCTGGACATTTAGGGATCAAGCTGGTTGACAAAGTGATCCCGATTATTGAGCAAAGCAAGACCACCCTTATTTTTATTAACACAAGAGGTATGAGTGAAAGATGGTACCAGGAAATTTTAACGGCTAACCCTGACCTGGCTGGTGTTATTGCCTTGCATCACGGAAGTATAGAACGGGATCTTCGTATGTGGGTTGAAGAAAATTTACACACCGGAAAAATGAAAGCAGTAGTATGCACAGCCAGCCTTGATCTTGGAGTAGATTTTCGTCCCGTGGAAACTGTTATACAGGTTGGTTCTCCAAAAGGTGTGGCAAGGTTTTTACAAAGAGCAGGTCGCAGTGGTCATCAACCCGATGCAACAAGTAAAATTTATTTTCTTCCTACACATTCTTTAGAACTGATAGAAGCCGCTGCATTGAAGGAAGCCATTAAACAAAATTTAATTGAAAGCAGGCAGCCAAGAATTTTATGTTTTGATGTATTGATACAATATCTCTCAACACTTGCCATTTCCGATGGCTTTTATCCGGATGAAATTTTTAAAGAAATAAGATCTACTTATTGCTATAGAGAAATAACTGAAAATGAATGGCAGCAAATTTTACATTTTATAACTGCAGGCGGTGTGGCATTACAGCAGTATGATGATTTTAAAAAAATAGAAATAATAGATGGGCTTTATAAAATAAATAACCGTCATGTTGCAATGAGGCATCGCATGCATATCGGAACCATAGTAAGTGACCCAATGATGAAAGTAAAATTTATCAGTGGCGGTTATATCGGTGTTATAGAAGAATGGTTTATTTCACGCCTGCAGGCAGGTGATGTATTTACACTTGCTGGAAGAAACCTTGAGTTTGTAATGATAAAAGATATGACGGTTTTGGTAAGAAAATCAAATTCAAAAAAAAGTATGGTACCCAGCTGGCAGGGAGGCAGAGTGCCGCTTTCATCTAATCTTGGTTTTATGTTGAGACAAAAATTTGAAGAAGCAGCGGAATTAATTCAAAATGAAAAATTAAAAATTAAAAAAGATATTGAACTGCAAGTTTTAAAGCCTTTGTTTGAATTGCAGGATTATTTATCGCATATCCCAAAAAAAAATGAACTGCTGATTGAACATATTGAAACAAAGGATGGTTATCATCTTTTTGTTTTCCCTTTTGAAGGAAGATTGGTGCATGAAGCTATGGCAGCAGTATTGGCATACAGGATAAGTAAAATAACACCAATTACTTTTTCTTTTGCAATGAACGATTATGGATTTGAGTTATTGAGTGATCAGCCCATTCCTGTGGATGATACAAATGTGTATGAATTATTTTCTCCCGAAAATCTTTTCAGCGACATTCATAAAAGTATGAACAGCACTGAAATGGCAAGAAGAAAATTTCGTGATATTGCAACAATCGGCGGGCTGATATTTCAGGGTTATCCCGGCGAACAAAAAAAAGCAAGACATCTGCAGGCATCGGCTTCACTTTTATTTAATGTATTTGCAGAATATGATCCTAATAATCTTTTATTAAAACAGGCATATAACGAAGTGATGGAGCAGCAAATGGAAGAAGAAAGGCTGAGAAAAATGCTGGAGCGTATTCAAAAAAATAAGATCATTATTACTTTTCCAAAACAGCTAACACCATTCTGCTTCCCAATAAAAGTAGATAGTATGAGAGAAGATCTTTCTTCAGAAAAACTGGAAGACAGGGTAAAGCGAATGCAGATGCAGTTGGAGAAGTAATCAGAATTTAAAATTTGAGATTTCTAATTTGAGATAAAAGAGATAGAATTATATTGTCAATCTCAAATATCAAATTTCAAATCCTAAATTGAAATACTTTTGCATCTCAAAAAATAATCATTGTCATCTCCATATAAATTTATCCTTCACCATCAAACACTGTGGCTTTCTCCCGAACGTTGTATTTTTTGGGAAGAGGAAAAAGCATTGATCCTATCTGATCTTCATCTTGGTAAAACAGGGCATTTCAGAAAAGCAGGCATTGGAGTACCACAAAATATTTTTAAAGAAGATCTGCAAAGATTATTTGCGCAGATTCAGTTCTTTAAACCAACACAATTACTAATTGTTGGTGATCTTTTTCACAGCTATGCAAATAAAGAAATGGAAATGTTTCTGAAATGGAGAAATGATCTTCCTTGCCTGCAAATGCGTCTTATCAGGGGAAATCATGATATTCTTTCAAAGAAATTTTATAAAGAAGCGAATATTGAAACTGCAACAGGTCAACTATCTGTTAAAAATTTTTGTTTTATACATGACATAAATTTAATGTGCGATGAGGAGGATTCAAAAAACATGTTCACTTTTAGTGGTCATATCCATCCCGGAGTTGTTATGAATGGAATCGGCAAACAGTCATTGCGTTTTCCGTGTTTTTATTTTACTAAAAATTATGCAGTGCTGCCTGCTTTCAGTCATTTCACAGGACTTTATAAAATCAATCCAAAAAAAAATGATAAAGTGTTTGCGCTGATAGAAAATGCGGTTGTAAAGATCCAATAAATCAGGCAGTACTTTTTCTTCTTTGTAATTCTTTTTTTATGAGTTGCAACTCTCTTCCTGTCTGTCCGCTAACTGATGAGTTTTCCTGGGCTCTTCTCATTAAATAAGGAATAACATCTTTTAGCGGACCGAATGGCAAATATTTACTTACGGAACAGCCTGCTTTGGCAAGGTTAAAAGTTATGTTATCACTCATGCCCAACAATTGTGAAAAATGCACGTGAGAATGATTTAGCGGCAAATTTTTTTGTTGAAGAAGTTGTGCAGCATAAAGATTGCTGTATTCATTATGAGATGCAACGATCAAAAATAATTTATCAAGATGCTCAATACAAAATTCGATCGCTGCATTATAATCCTTATCACTGCTTTCCTTATCAGGTAGAATCGGTGATGGATAATTCATTGCTGCAGCTCTCTTCCTTTCTTTTTCCATGTATGCTCCCCGTACCAATTTAGCGCCCAAAATAAAATTTTTCTTTTGTGCCTCTTCTAAACTGTCTTTTAAAAACTGCAGCCGGTCATGTCTGTAAAGCTGGATAGCATTATACACAACAACTTTGCTTTTATTAAATCTTTCCATCATTTGCATGGTAAGTGCATCCACAGGATCCTGTATCCATGTTTCCTCAGCATCTACTAAAACACCTACATTATTTCTTTGTGCTGCTTCGCAGATCTTTATCAAACGATTAACCACTCTTTGCCATTCTTCTTTTTCATTAGCATCTAAAACATTTACATTTATTCTTCCCTCAACACCACTTTTGTTATCTGCAGCCGCATCTAATTTTTCCAGTAACCCAAATCTTGCAAAGCCTGTAAGCTTAACGCTCATAAAAGGAATGTTAGGCTGAGTTGCTGCGTATTGAATAACCTTTATAAATTCAGCAGCAACATAATCGAAACTCTCTTCACCTTCTTTACCTTCAACCCCATAATCTAAAATTACCTGTACATTGTATTGAGCTAACTTATCTGCAACCTTTGCTGTTTCCTGTAAAGTTTCTCCGCCAACAAATTGTTTAAAAATTGTATTACGAATAAGACCATTTATCGGGAAATGAGCTTTAATAGCCCAGGGTGTTAAGCGTGTTCCTAATTTTACCAGCCAGCCAATACCCATAGAAGAAAAAAGAAATTTTGCCTTTTTTAATTCTTTATACGTTTTATAAGCAAATGCAAATTCGGTATTATCAAAAGAGATCATTATAAAAATTTAGAAACCGAAATTCAGTCATCAAAGGATAATAACCAAATAAGTTTATAGTTAATCGTTGTGATTTATAGTTTTATTACTTGTCACTTATTACTTGTAACTGTTCTTCTTAGTTATCTTTACAAAAAAAATAAAATGGAAGGCAAAAAATCTGCAGAGAGTTTAATAATAATGACAGAGCTCGTATTACCAAATGATACTAATTTTTTCGGCAATCTAATGGGTGGCAGGCTGATGTACTGGATGGATATTGGGGCTGCACTTTCAGCTACAAAACATTGCGGCGCTCCTGTAGTTACTGCTTCGGTAGATAATATTTCATTTACCAATCCAATAAAACTGGGCAACGTTGTACATATTGAAGCCAAAGTAACCAGGGCATTTAATACAAGTATGGAAGTTCATTTAAATGTTTGGGGAGAAGATATTATACGGCAACATAGATATAAAAGCAATGAGGCATATTACACATTTGTAGCGCTTGACCCACATGGAAAACCTAAAGCTGTTCCTTCTGCAGAAGCTGAAACAGAAGATGAAAAAAAATTATTTGAAAGTGCATTGCGACGCCGCCAGATAAGATTGATTTTAAGTGAAAAAATGAAACCCGAAGACGCAGCAGAGTTGAAGGCTTTGTTCAGTTAGCTGATAGCTCATGGTTGATTGAAAACAATACTATGAACAATGAACTATTAACCATGAGATATTAGCTATGAGCCACATGATGTTTTCCCTGCAACATAAATTTTTTACTTTGCTCAATGGCATCCATTACCTGTTGAAGAATTACATCAAGACTATCATCATAATCAATCTGCAATGGCTCTTTAAATTTTACACTCAACACAGAACCCTTCTTCTTTAACTTTAATCCCTTTTTATTAAAGGCTCGCCAAAATCCGTTTATCACTACCGGAATCACAATTGGTTTATTATGCTTTATAAGAAATGCAGTTCCTTTTCTTCCGGGTGCAAAAGGCTTAGTTGTTCCCTGCGGAAAAGTGATGACCCAGTTATTTTCTAATGCTCTTGCAATTTTACGGGTATCGCCGGGGTTTAATCCCTTTCGCACTTCTGTTCCTTCCGGACGCCAGGTACGCTTTACGGTTATACAGCCTGCCATTCTAAAAAAACGACTTATAAAACTTCCTCTCATAGTTTCTTCCGCAGCAACAAAATACACACGGGTAAAGGGGTTTAAAAGATAATAAGGTATGCCCAGCCTGTTTTGCTTACCCCATTTTACAGCGCTGAAAATGTGTAAGAATGTTATAACGTCAGCAAAATAAGTTTGATGATTGCTTACAAATAAAACATTTTTTTTAGGAAGATTTTTTAAATTTTCTGTTCCTGAAATTTTTAATTTATTGATGATAGCAAGTCCCGGATAACTAAATATCCCCACTATAAAATAAATTATGGATTTTACAACTTTAGTTTGTTGTAAACTTTCAATCCATTGCTTCATAATAAATCATTTGGCAAACAATCGTCTTGCAATTTAGGGATTAACCCTAATACAGCCGGAATGGATTTTTGCTACATAATTATTGAAGTAAGATTGCCTTCAATAAAACTCAATGATAACCTGTCAACGAAATTGACATATATTCTTAGCCCTGCTCATACATATTTAAATCCATTTTTCTACTGTTTTTTACCGTGTTTTTGTTACCTTTGCCCTCCCAATTTAAAACCGTTGGGATAAACAATTTTATGAGTAACGATATTATTAACCAAAATGCTGATGAACAGGATCCCGATAGCTATCGGGATGCAGCAACAACAAATGCACCTGTTGAAGCGCAAGCGGAAATCCCGCAAGGCGGGATTAATGAAACTGCTGTTACAGAAACATCTGAAACAGAAAAAAAAGAACCCTTTGCTCCACCTGCTCAAACACCTCACGATGATTTTGACTGGAGCATAGACAAGCGTAATGTAACAAGTTACACCAAACAAGAAAAAGAGAAGTATGATCATGTTTATGAAAATACTTTTAAGCAGATCAATGATGGCGAAATGATCAATGGCATCGTGGTTGGCTTAACAAAAACTGATGTGGTTGTAAACATTGGTTTTAAAAGTGACGGACTTGTTTCTCTAAACGAATTCCGTGATATGCCAAACCTTAAAGTAGGCGATGAAGTAGAAGTTCTTGTAGCTGAAAAAGAAGACAGGGAAGGTAATCTTCACCTTAGCCGCAAACAAGCCCGTACAACCCGTGCATGGCAGAAGATTGTGGAGATGCATAAGACTGGTGAGATTGTTACCGGTACGGTTACAAACAAAACTAAAGGCGGACTTATTGTGGATGTTTTTGGAATGGAAACATTTTTACCGGGTTCGCAAATTGATGTTAAGCCGGTTACTGATTACGATCAGTTTGTGGGCAAAACAATGGAATTTAAAGTTGTTAAGATAAATGAGACAATTAAAAATGCCGTGGTATCTCACAAGGCATTAATTGAAAGTGATATTGAACAACAGCGTGCTGAAATTATGGGCAAGCTGGAGAAAGGACAAGTGTTGGAAGGAACTATCAAAAACATTACTGACTTTGGTGCATTCCTTGACCTTGGCGGCTTAGACGGACTGTTGTACATAACTGACATCAGCTGGGGACGTATCAATCACCCAACAGAAGTATTGAAGCTGGATCAAAAACTTAATGTGGTTGTGTTGGATTTTGATGATGATAAAAAACGCATCAGTCTTGGTTTAAAACAATTAACTCCTCATCCCTGGGATACTTTGCCTGAAAACATTAAAGAAGGTGAAGTGGTAAAAGGCAAAGTGGTAAACATAGAAGATTATGGAGCATTTCTGGAAATTTTCCCGGGTGTTGAAGGTTTAGTTCACGTAAGTGAAATTACATGGGCAAACACACCGATCAATGCAAAAGAATTTTTCAAATTAGGTGATGAGTATGAAGCAAAAGTGGTAACACTTAGTAAGGAAGACCGTAAGATGAGTCTTTCTATAAAGCAAATGACGCAGGACCCATGGAGCAGTATTGAAACACAATTCCCTCAGGGAAGCAAGCACAAAGGATTGGTGAAAAATATCACTCCCTATGGTGTATTTGTTGAATTATCTGCCGGCATTGGCGGTATGATACATATCAGTGATCTAAGCTGGCTTAAGCGCTTTAATAACCCGAATGAGTACACTAAAACCGGTAATGAGATTGATGTGGTTATTATGGGCATTGATAAAGATAATCGCAAACTTCAGTTAGGACATAAACAAATTGAAGAAGATCCATGGAATTCACTTGAAGAAACATTCCCTGTTGGAAGCATACATGAAGGCACTGTTACAAGAAGAGATGATAAAGGAGCGATCGTTCAGCTTCCTTATGGATTAGAAGGCTTTGCCCCTGCCCGTCATTTATTTAAAGAAGATGAAAAAACGATCATCGCTGATGAGATCGCTCAATTTATGGTGATCGAATTTGACCGCAATGATAAAAAGATCGTTTTAAGTCATAGCCGCATTTGGCAGCAGGCAAAAGAAGAAGAAAAACAAGCTGAGTTTAAAGAGAAAAGAGCAGAAACAGAGAGCACCAAAAAAGCAGTTAAGAATATTCAAAGTAAAGTTGAGAAAACTACATTGGGCGACTTAAGTGCATTGGCAGATATTAAGAAAAAGATGGATGTTGAAGGCGAAGCAACTGCAAAGAAAGCAGACGTAAAAGAGCCAAAAGCTGAAGTGAAAACTGAAGCTCCTGAAGTTAAAGCAGAACCAAAAGCTGAAGTGAAAACTGAAGCTCCTGAAGTTAAAGCAGAGCCAAAAGCTGAAGTGAAAACTGAAGCTCCTGAAGTTAAAGCAGAGCCAAAAGCT
>JADGPX010000106.1 GCA_017882215.1 Chitinophagaceae bacterium
TTCTAGTCAGTCCTTCAACATGTACAGTACCCAGTTTGTACATAACTATATTCCCGTCATTATCAACTAAAAAGCCTCCTGTAGAGCCTGTACCGGTACCTCCACTTGCACCTGAAGATGTTGAAATGCTTTGTGAACCATTGAATAAAGCAGTACTAAAGGGTTCAGGACTTATAATATTGATACTCAATAAATCATTCTTGCGAATCTTCAATTCAAAATTATTATTAACCAAGTTGTGGAGAGTTGTATCTTTTTGAAGATTCTCAAAGTAAACAACATTTTTTACAGGAGCACAAGAACCGAAAAAAGCTATACAACATATTACACTCGCTGTATAAAATGTATTTAAGGTAAGGTACTTTTTTTTCATCAGTTTAGATTAAGGGCAAAGGCACAAAAATTAAGTGGTTTGTGCTTTTGGAAATGTTGCGCAAAGTAAGCTAAATTTTCGCATATAGCCAACATCTTCAGTGATAGATAAATCTGAATTTATCCATTAATAAATAATCAATAAAACAATAATTATTGATTTTTTTGGAGAGTTAATATTTCAAAATGTATTTTTGCGGCGGAGAGATGGCAGAGCGGTCTAATGCGGCGGTCCTGAAAACCGTTGACTGTTACAGGTCCGGGGGTTCGAATCCCTCTCTCTCCGCCAGATATCATATCAAATAATATTAAATCCCTGCAAATTCACTGTTAGCAGGGTTTTTTGTTTATAGCACTTCATCAAATTATTCAAACGACTAAGTACCGATCTATTGCTTCTATCTTTGCGTAAATAACAAAAATTATTCAAATAACACCGTTTAATTGATTAACATGAGTGAAGAAAATTTTGATTCAAAAAATTTAGAAACTGCCACGTTTGGCACCGGCTGCTTTTGGTGTACAGAAGCTATTTTTCAACAATTACATGGTGTAATAAAAGTTGCCAGTGGTTATAGTGGCGGCCATGTTACCAATCCAACTTACGAAGCGGTTTGCAATAAAACAACAGGGCATGCAGAATGCCTGAATATAGAGTATGATAAAACCAAAATTACTTTTGATGAATTGCTCCAGGTATTTTGGAAATCGCATGATCCTACAACATTAAACAGGCAAGGAAATGATGTAGGTCCGCAATACCGCAGTGCAATATTTTATCATAATGATGAACAGAAAGAAAAGGCAGAAAAGTATAAAGCCGAATTAAATGAAAGCGGAGTTTTTGATAAACCAATTGTTACTGAAATAGAGCCTTTCAAAATTTTTTACATGGCAGAAAATTATCATCAAAATTATTATAACAATAATGGCGCACAACCTTATTGCTCTTATGTGATAAGACCTAAGGTTGAAAAGTTACAGAAAATATTCAAGGATAAATTAAAGAAGTAATTCTTAATTAAGCAATAGGCGCAAGGGGCTTAAAGCGTATGATACGCACATAATGCAAGCCTTTCATGATTAGATAAGTAAAATCAAATTCAAACCATTTTCTTGCAAAGTTGGGATTGTATTTTGCATGATGATGATTGTTTTGAAATAATTCACCCATCATAATAAATCCCCATGGTGTTGTGTTTTTTGAATGATCTCCATTATTGAAGTTGCTATAGCCAAGCTTGTGACCAAACCAATTTACAATAGCCCCCTGAATCGGTCCCATTAAAAAATGAATTGGAAGCAATAAAAACCACCAATAGTTTGGTGCAAAAATTACATAGAAAGCAACATAAGCTGCACCAAAGACTAATCTTGTGATAATATGATGTCCAACTTTATCAACTTTATCCCACATTGGTATATACTCTTTTGTAAACTCTGCATCAGGCAAATTTTTACCGGTGAGAAAGCCTCGAAAAATAATTATGGTGTGCCACATCATGTGCCATATATCTTTAAAAAAATACGGTGAATGAGGATCCTTTTCTGTATCGCTGTAGGTATGATGCATACGATGCATTACTGCATAAGCCCGGGGAACTAAATATGATGATCCCTGTACAAACCATGTCATTAAATAAAAAGTTTTTTCCCAACCTTTGCTGGTTGTATACATTTGATGAGATGCGTATCTGTGTAAAAAAAACGAATGAAAAAATAAAGAGAAAAACCAATGGCAAAGAAAGAAAATAATTATGGCTAGCATATTGAATTTATGAGTTTAGTCCAGGTGTAACCTACGTTTAAATATTGAAAGCAGATTTAGCTTGCGGAATGTTTAACTTATCAGGAAATAATCATTTATTTAACTTCACTTTTCTAAGCTCCAATAAATTCAAACTATTTGCTGTAAACGACGTAACATAGGGGTGTACAAGATGTATTACCATATCATACCACAAAGGCACTACAGGTGCATCATTTATTACATATCTATCCGCATCCTGATAGATTTGATTTCTCACTGAATCATTTTTCTCTGCCAATGATCTTTCATATAACATATCAAATGCGGGATTTTTATACCGTGTATAATTTGGCGGAGCAGGATTTTTACTATAGAACACACTAAGATAATTTTCTGCATCAGGATAATCTGCAATCCAGCTGCCACGAAAAAATAATGCCTGCGATTTTGAAGTTTGCTCAAGCAATAAACTTTTCTGAATTGCTTCCACCTGAACTTTGATGCCGATCTGTTGTAATTCATTTGCTATATAGCTTCCCAGGTCAGCGTATTGCGGAATGGTTAATAATTTTATTTGCGGCAACCCTTCGCCATTGGGATAACCTGCTTCTTTTAATAATTGCAGTGCTTTAGCCTGGTCGTAATGATAACCTATAACTTTTACTGAATCAAATGAAGGCAGCCCTGCGGGAACAAAACCACTTTCTGCTGCAGTGCCAATTGAATTGCGGACATACAACATCATTTTTTTTCTATCAATTCCATAATTAATTGCCTGCCGTATTTTTTTATTTTTTAAAGGAGAATTTTTTAAAAGATCATTTGTGCTGTCAAATAAAATTCCTAAATATTCTATATTGAGATACGGATGTTTTTGTAAGATTATTTTTCCCTCCCACTCTTTTCTTAATTCACCTTTTTTGGTTAACACTTCATCTTTAAATGAAGCATCAATATCATTTATAAAATCCAATCTCTTTTGTTGAAATTCTAAAAATTCTGTTGCCTTGCTGTCATAAAATGTAACTTTAATTCCATCCAGATATGGAAGTGTATTTCCTGCACTATCCCTTTCAAAATAATTTTTATTTTTTGTAAGAATCAATGCCTGCCCTTCTTCCCATGCTGTAAATTGAAACGGGCCGGTACCACATGGATGGCTGCGAAAATCTTTACCATATTTTTCAACTACTTCGTGCGGAACAACAGAGCAATATTGCATGCTTAAAATACCAAGAATCGGATTAAATGGTTTTAATAATTTTATTTGAAAAGTGGTATCATCTATTGCTTTAAATCCTTCGGCAGAATCTATCTTACCATTAAATATCCATGCACCACTGCTTGCAGTATTCTTATCAATAATCCTTTTAAAACTATAGTCAACATCTTTGGCTGTCATCATTCTTCCCTTTCCATTTGGAAATGCATCGTTATCATGAAACAAAACATCATTTCGCAAATGAAAAGTGAAGGTTAAATTGTCTGGAGAAATATCCCACGACTTTGCAAGCGAAGAAACTATGTTTAAATTATCATCAGTCTCTACCAATGTATTATAGATCTGATGCACTGCCCACATAACCGATTGACTTTTTGCAAATGCAGGATCAAGCGTAGCAATTCCTGATGATTCGTTGTAATGAAAAATATTTTTGTTGTGACCATGTTTATTACAGGATAAAAGGATACATGATGTAAGGATACAAATGGAAACTTTTAAAATAGGGATTTGAGAATTATGATTTCTTTTCGGCATGTTTATAAAATGTAAATTAAATTTAGTTTTTCAAACTATACCATGAGAAAGAGATCAGCCTTTATAATTTTTATTTTTTTTATTTTTTATTCTTCTATTTCACTTGGGCAATTTACTCATGCGGATAGTTTGCGTGGTAGTTATGGACCCGCAAGAAGTTGGTGGGATGTAACAAAGTATGATCTGCATGTAAAATTTAATTTAGAAGATAGTAGTATTAGCGGGTGGAATATCATCACATTTAAAGTTTTAAAAAAAGGAAACTTGATGCAAATTGATCTGCAGGAGCCTTTGGTAATTGATAGTATTTTTGAAATAAATGAGACTCCTTCTGAGCCAAAGAGAACTGCATATAAAAAGGAGAAAGTGAAATCATACTATAAAGATGGAAACGCTTATTTCGTTTCAACAACAAACAACAATCTACAAACTACAAACAAACTTATTGTTTACTATCACGGCAAACCTCATGTTGCAAAAAATGCTCCATGGGATGGAGGAATAGTTTGGGCAAGAGATAAAAATAAAAACCCATTGATAAGCATTGCCTGCGAGGGATTGGGTGCAAGTGTATGGTATCCATGTAAAGATCATCAAAGTGATGAGCCCGATAGCGCTGAATTGCACATTACCGCACCATCTGAATTAGTTTCAGTTGGTAACGGGAGATTGAGAAGTAAAATTGATAATAAAGATGGCACAAGCACTTACTCATGGGCTGTTGTTAATCCTATAAATAATTATTGCATCATTCCATACATAGGTAAGTATGTAAATTTTAATGAGGTTTATAAAGGTGAAAAAGGAAATCTTGATATGAATTATTGGGTGCTTGATTACAATCTTGAAAAAGCAAAAAAACAATTTACCGATGCACCAAAAATGATGAAGGCATTTGAATATTGGTTTGGCCCCTACCCTTTTTATGAAGACGGTTATAAACTGGTTGATGCGCCTCATCCCGGCATGGAACACCAGAGCGCTATTGCTTATGGCAATAGCTATCAGAATGGTTATTACGGTAGAGGAGATCTTTCGGGAACAGGCTGGGGAATGAAATGGGATTTTATTATAGTGCACGAAAGCGGACATGAATGGTTTGGCAATAATATAACATCAAAAGATATTGCTGATATGTGGATACATGAAAGCTTTGCTAATTATTCTGAAACTTTATTTACTGAATACTATTACGGCAAAAAAGCAGCAAGCGAATATGTAATTGGTATAAGAAAAAGAATTGTAAATGATATTCCTATTATAGGCCCATACGGTGTAAATAAGGAAGGCAGCAGTGATATGTATTATAAAGGCGGCAACATGTTACATACAATTCGGCAGATAATAAATAATGATGAAAAATTCAGAATGATATTAAGAGGATTAAATAAAACATTTTATCATAAAACTGTTACCAGTAAACAGGTTGAAGATTATATCAACAAGAATTCCGGCATTGATTTTTCAAAAGTATTTGACCAATATTTAAGAACAATAATGATTCCAACTCTGGAATATAAAATTCAAAAAAGAAATTTATTTTACAGGTGGACAAACTGTGTAAAAGGCTTTAATATGCCTGTAAAAATTATGCTTTTAAAAAATCAATACAGTTTTATTTATCCTACAGAAATTTTTAAACAAATAAAGATCAATGACAAGGATTTAAAAGCAGATGATAATTTTTATATCAAAACAAATAAGGTTAATTAACTCTCCGCCTGACCGTCCCGGTCTGACGGACAAAAACATTCTATTCATAAACATGCTCAGACCGGCCGATCAGACCAAAAAATAAAAACATAATTTGCAGCCATAACTTTTTTTATGTCCCAGATACGAAGGCAAAGTATCATATCCACCATTTTTGTTTACCTGGGTTTTGTTATTGGATTTATCAATACCTATCTTCTTACCCGTCAGGGTTTTTTCACTGAGTCGCAATATGGTTTAATAAATATTTTTATTGCAGTGGGCAACCTGATGTTTGCGTTTGCCAACATGGGTATGACTTCTGTGATGTATAAGTTTTATCCTTATTACAACGATAACCTTCCTAAAAAGAAAAATGATCTGCTTACATGGGCATTACTCATAAGTGTTATCGGTTTTATTTTTGTAATAATTGCCGGCTTCGTATTCAAAGATCTTGTTATAAAAAAATTCAGTGTTAACTCTCCCGAATTTATTCATTATTATTTTTGGATATTCCCGTTTGGTTTTTCAATCCTTCTTTTTTCCATATTTGAAGTGTATGCGTGGAATCTAAAAAAATCTATTCTCACTACATTTTTCAGAGAAGTGTTGTTTCGTGCGCTTACCACTATTTTAATTTTTGTGCTATCGTATAAACTGATCAGATCTTTTGATGCATTTATAAAATTATATGCTTTTACTTATGGCATAGTTGCATTAGCATTATTTATGTACCTGTTATTAAAAGGTCAGTTAAACATCAGCTTTACAATTAGCCGTGTTACAAAAAAATTTTATAAAAAGATAGCATCGTTTGCAAGCCTTATATACTTCGGTGGTGTGGTTTATATGATCGCACAGTTTATTGAAACATTAGTTATAATGTCTGTTATAGGAACAGCTGCAGCCGGGATTTTTGCATTAGCCAGCGTAATTTCCGGATTGGTGCAGGCGCCTCAAAGAGGCGCAATTGCTGCGGCTTTGCCGGTTTTATCAAAAGCGTGGAAAGATAAAGACCACATCAAAATAAACCTGATCTACCAGCGTTCAGGCATTAATCTTTTAATTGCTTCTTTAGGTGTCTTTTTAATTATCTGGCTTAGCTATGAAGATGCAGTAAATGTGTTTCATTTAAAACCTGCTTATCTCCAATCTAAATGGATATTTTTTTTTATAGGGCTTGCCAAAATTGTTGACCTTGGCACAGGAGTAAATTCTCAGATAATAGGCACCTCAATACATTGGCGATTTGAATTTGTTTCAGGAATGATCTTACTCGCACTTGCCATTCCTTTAAATTATTTTTTAGTAAAACAATTTGGAATTATTGGAGCAGCATACGCTTACCTGATCTCATTCAGTGTTTACAATGCCATAAGGATAATCTTTCTTAAAAGAAAATTTAACATGCAGCCATTCAGTGTTAAAACTGCGTATACAATTGTATTGGCTTTTATCGCATATTCAATTTGTTATTATTCTTTTTTAACGCTGCATACCTTTTCAGGAATATTGATTAAAACCTTAGTGTTTTTTGCGCTTTACGGAGGCAGTGTAATTTATTTTAATCTATCACCGGATGTATTGCCTGTATGGAAAACAATTCAAAAAAAATCAGGAATAAAAAAGAATGTCTGAACCGGGATTTAGAGCCTGCCCGACTATGTCATTCAGGCGGGGATTAAAAGATTAATGGGAAAAATCTTTTAAATATTTTTCATTGTTACTGACAATATCTAAACCTTAGAATTAGAAATCAGAAATAGTATAACCATATTCTTCCTAATCCTATTAATCCCTGAAATCGTGGTTCAGACATTATTGGTTTACTCTGCCGCCGCCAATAAATTTTTTAGAATAATAACTATCATCCAGGCTGCTTATCATTACACCGTTGCGTGATGATGAATGTACAAAATGGTTATTGGTAAGATAAACACCTACATGAGATACACCGCCACGGGTATTAAAAAATACCAGGTCCCCGGCCATCAGGTCATCCTTATTTATATGTTCACAAATTTTGTATTGCTCCCTTGCTGTACGTGGTACATTAAAATAATAAATCGCTGATAATAATGTTCCGCTGAAAGCACTGCAATCAATTCCTTTTTTAGTAGTTCCCCCCATTCTGTAATGAGTACCATACCAATCGTCAATAAAACTATAAAGAGTAGCATTTGGTAAGGCTTCTACTTCCACATCCATCATCATGGCATATTTAAATTGTGTAGCAGAGATTTTCTCAATACTATTTTCAACTGCAGGTTCGGCAACTACTTCAGTTACCGGTTTAATAGTTGTTATAGAAGTTGAAGTATTTAAGAGGGAATTAGTATTTATTAACGGGACACTAATTACTTCCGGAGTAAACGAAATGTTATCAATAAAATTTAAAGCAAGTAGCTGTTTGTTACTAACGGTCTCAAGATGATTTGTAGAATTTTGGGCTTTTACTGTACCTGTACCACATGCTAATAGCAGGGCAAATAATGCTACTACATTTTTCATGCTAACTGATGGGGTTTTGTAACATATATGGGGGTAACATATACGCAGGGTTATAAAAGTAATTTTCTTAAGGTGGCAAATGTAGCCCTGTATATTGGTTTAACCACCCCTATACAGGTATTACGTCTTTTGCAGGCATTTCAGTAACAAAAAAAAGTTTAGGCATTCATGTGGAAAACTGTCAAAATTCTACACTTTGTTTTTAACGATATTTGCAAAAGAAAATGTTGTGATATAAAATTCTATGAAGTTCTCTCACCTCCACGTACATACCCAGTTTTCGCTGTTAGATGGCGCTGCATCCATAAAAAATTTGTATAGCAAAGCTATTGCAGATGGAATGCCTGCGGTTGCCATATCCGATCATGGAAATATGTTTGGTGTATTTGAATTTGTAAAGCAGGCATACAATCATAAAAATGAAGATGGTTCTTTAAAGGTTAAGCCAATTGTAGGCTGTGAATTTTATATTACAGAGAACAGGCACAAAAAGCAATTCAGTAAAGAAGATAAAGACCCACGTTATCACCAGATCCTGCTGGCAAAAAATGAAACGGGTTATAAAAATTTAGTTAAGCTTACTTCCATTGGATATATAGAAGGGATGTATTCAAAATATCCAAGAATTGATAAAGAATTAATTCATAAATATCATGAAGGAATAATTGCAACCACCTGCTGTTTGGGCGCTTTGGTTCCGCAGACAATTTTAAAAAAGGGAGAAGAAGAAGCAGAAAATGAATTTAAATGGTGGCTGAATATTTTTCAAAAAGATTATTATGTAGAACTGCAGCGGCATGGTATTCCTGATCAGGATAAAGTGAATTTGGTTCTGCTAAAATTTGCAAAGAAATACGGTGTAAAAATTATTGCCAGCAACGATTCTCATTATGTTGATGAAAAAGATTTTAATGCACATGATATTTTGCTTTGTATAAACACAGGCGAAAAACAATCTACACCGGCATTAAGAGAATTTACAGATGATGATGTATCAATAAAGAATAAACGTTTTGCATTCCCTAATAACCAGTTCTATTTTAAAAAGACTGCAGAAATGCAAACTGTGTTTGATGATCTTGAAGAAGCATTGGATAATACCAATGAAGTAGTTGACAAAATTGATGTGCTTGATCTTAAAAGAGATATTTTATTACCGCATTTTACGGTACCAAAAGAATTTAATTCACAGGATGAATATCTGGAACATCTTACATGGACAGGAGCCAAAGAGCGATATAAAGAAATTACTCCTGAAATTGAAGAGCGCCTCAACTTTGAATTATTCACTATAAAAACAATGGGGTTTGCCGGTTACTTTTTAATTGTAAGTGACTTTATAATTGCAGGTAAAAAGTTAGGTGTGTTTGTCGGGCCAGGACGAGGATCTGCAGCGGGTTCTGTGGTTGCATACT
>JADGPX010000107.1 GCA_017882215.1 Chitinophagaceae bacterium
ACCGTTATACTATCGGGCATTGAACTGCAAATGTAATATCTAATGTATTATTTTTTACCAGTCTTCTTAAAGAATAATAAACCTTTCTCCCTTATAGTCCCAGCTATCCTTAGTATCTTAAAATAAAAAAGTAATTGCTGTTTGTAGTCTGCGGATACGGGCTTATACGCTACGATTGAAAAAAGTAGAGTCCTGAGTTTTTTGGTCTTATTATGATTATTTAAGAAGATAAATTAAGCATTATTTTCTATTATTTCAATATCAGGTTTACATTCATCAATCAATTTAACCCTACCACGATTACTCCTGGTGATTCTTGAATACAATGATATTTCCCGATCGAACAAAAAGCGAAAAAAAAGTTTCGTCCATGAAGTATGTGAAATAAGTGAATCGTAAAATGAACCCGCCTTGCGTTTTATTTGAGGAAGTTTATTCCAGGGAACGGATGGAAAATCATGATGCTCATTATGATAACCCACATTAAAAGATACTGTATTCAATATGCCATAGTAAGAATAGGTTTCCTGATTTTCATGGACAACGTAATGCTCCTGTATCCAACGGGCACCAAGGGGATGTAGGCCGACAGAAAAGAAAAGACTAAGTGTTAAATAAATAATTGATTTGCTTCCAAAAAAATACAAAATGCAGGTAACAAAAATTATTTGCACAACATAATTTAGTACCATCCACTTATCAAATGGTTTGATTTCTTTTAACCTGGAGAGCCTGAAAAATTGAAAGAATGGGTAAAATAATAGCCAAAATACTTTACCTATAAAATAATTATTGATAAGCTTTGCTTCCCATTTGTTTGGAAGGTCTCCGTCCAGTTCATACACTCCCTGAAATGAATGATGCTTTAAATGATACCGGGTAAAAGAAACAGCACTTGGAAACACCTGTGGCATATTAGCAAAAATGCCTGCTAAAATATTTGCATCAGGATTTTTGAATATGAGCTTGTGCGAACACTCATGAATCATAACAAATAAAGCATGATTTGCAAATGCGCCAAAAAGGTAAGCTGTTAATATTATCGCCCACCAAGCCTGTGAAGAAAGAATTATTGCTGCTGTAATTTGAAGTGCAACAACGGCAATTATAATAAGAAATGATGAAGGATTTTTTCCTATCAGATTTCTTATATCAGGATGACTTTTTAGTATCTCTTTTGTTCTTAAACGATGAGGTTCAGGATTTGACAAATGAATAAATCTATTCTCTTTCATAATTAACAACTAAGTAAATGTAAGATAACCTTTCTGATCTGATTATTAAGTGAACCTCTTGTAGGATTCAAATTTGCAACAGGCAAATTATAGAAATGTTTTAACTCTCCGCAGTTGGTGTTCTGTGTATTAGCTTTTAAAGCGCAGCATCACCACCAACAATATAAAAATCATCATTAAAGGTTGGTGGTGAAAACACCAATGGCACAAGTTGATAAAAATTCTATTAAACCCTGGCACTTGCCAAAAAATATTGCTCTATAACTTTTCTTTACAACATCCATCTTTTGCAATAATTAACCTTCTCTTTTTAATTTAAGCGCCCTGGATAAAATGCCTTTGCAAAATTTTAACTTCTTTTTGTTCAGCTTTAAATGTAGTGTGAATCACATTATAGCGAAGCTTTATTTAAAATATTCAGGAACTCAACCGGCAAATGAAACCTTCTGGCATGGTTATGGAACTTTAGGGGGTCATCGCCTGGAATAAACTGGTTTCCTAATAAAAAAAATATTTGAAATAACAGGTTTTCCAGACGTCTTAACCTTCATTTTAAACATAAAAAATTACATCATGAGTACTTCAAATTTTGAAAAGTCATCTACAGAAACTAAAAAAAACCGCAAAGATTACAGGAATGTAATTATTGGGGCATTAGCCGTTGTTCTTGTCGGCGCCGGTGGATATTTAATTGTTGATAAAAATAAATCAACTGAAACTATTCAACAGCAGCAAACACAAATTGCTAAAGTAACTGATGAAAAGAGCGATGTTCAGCAAAGCTTTGATGCATCACTGTCACGTCTTGATTCTATAAAAAGTGTGAACAGCAGTTTACAAGGTAAATTAACAGCAAGCAATAGCGAGATCAGTAAGACAAAAGCAGAGATCCGTAGCATTCTTAATAAGAAAAATGCAAGTGCTGCTGAGTTAAACAGAGCTAAACAACTTATTGCCAGCCTCAATGATAAGATCACAAACATGCAGGCAGAAGTTGCCCGTTTAACACAGGACAATCAAAACTTAACGCAGGACAAAGTTGTATTAACACAAGAGAAAACAACATTAACTGAAGAAAAAGAAAAGTTGAATCAGGACCTTACAACTACTACAGTTGCCAAGCAGGATCTTGAAAAGAAAGTTGATATTGCTTCTACATTAAATGCATCAAACATTTCTATTACACCTGTAAAATTAAAAGGCAACGGACAGGAAAAAGTTACTTCAACTGCAAAGCGTGTTGATAAATTAAAAATTTCTTTTGATGTTGACAATCGTATTGCACAGCCTGGTACAACTGATATTTATGTATTAGTGTTAGGGCCTGATGGTAAGCCGATAACCAACGAAGCTTTACATTCAGGAACCTTTACAACCCGTGATGAAGGCGATAAATCTTTTACTGCCAAACTTCCGGTTGAGCTTGAGACAGCTAAAAGAAAGAATGTTGAATTTCAATTTACACCTGGTAATTTTCAACAGGGGAATTATACTATCCAAATTTATCAAAACGGATTTAAGATTGGCGAAAGTACCCGTGAGTTGAAGAAAGGCGGCTTGTTTAGCTAATTAATTTCTAAATAGATTTTTTACATCCTATAAAATATCTCTTAAGCAACTTATTAATTTAAGTTGCTTTTAGGTTAACTATTTTGCAGTTCTTTCATTAGGCATATTAGTAACACCACGGCGTGGCTGATCTTTTTTCATTTTTTTCATTTTTTCTTTTTGTTCCGGTGTAAGTATTGCTTCCAACTTTTCATGCTTTTCATTTTTCAATTGCGCCAACTGTTCTTCTTTCTGTTGTTTAGTTAGAGCAGCATTATTTTTTATAACGGCTTTTTCCTGTTTAGTTGATTTGTGAAATGATTTTATCTGCTCTTTTTGTTGTTTGGTGAGATGAAGCTGTTTCATCATTTCTTTCCTTTCTTTTTTATTGTGTTTTACCTGAGCTTCTGCACTTATAGTAAAAGAGAAAAGGAAGATTGCGATCGATAATAATTTAAATATTTTTTTCATATACATTGTTTTTTATAGTAGATGATAATTTATCCTAAAAGTTTATTGAGGATATGTTAAATAAAAAATCCCGCAAATGCGGGATTAAAATTGATTTCTTATCTCAAAAAAAGGAGTTCCCTGTACTTTGGTAGTTCCCATAATTTATCATCTACCAATAATTCTAATTTATCTACATTGTATCGGATATCATCAAAACATGATTTAACCGTATCGCAATAAGCTATTGCTTTTTTTCTTGTATCAATGATTTCATTGGCAACTTTCCTGGCTTCTATCATTTCTTCTACTTTATTGCTCATTGCATTAATATGGTCTGCGATCTTATCAACAATTTGAAACTGATGTGCAGATGCCGTACCTGATATTCCAACTTCTTTTAAACCTTTTATATTTTGGATCAATATATTTTGATATTTAATAGCCGATGGTAAAATGTGATTAGTTGCAAGATCTCCCATAACCCTGGCTTCTATCTGAACTTTCTTTACATAATTCTCCAATAAAATTTCATGACGGGCTTCCAGTTCGCTGTGCGAATAAATCTTATTATGTTCAAAAAGTTTTTTTGCTTTATCAGTTACAAATGCATCCAAAGCCAGTGGCGTTGTTTTTACATTTGGCAAACCTCTTTTTTCTGCTTCTTTTTCCCATTCTTCACTATAGTTGTTGCCTTCAAACAATACGTTTTCACTGGCTACAATGTATTTTTGAATTACCTGCATTAAGGCAATTTCTTTCTTTTCACCTTTATCAATTAAGGCATCTACATCCTGTGTAAAATTGGTAAGTGTTTCTGCAATAATTGTATTTAAAACCGTCATAGCAGCGGCACAATTAGCTGATGAACCAACCGCTCTGAATTCAAATTTATTTCCTGTAAAGGCAAATGGAGAAGTTCTGTTCCTGTCTGTATTATCGAGCATTAGTTCAGGAATGCTTTTGTGGATATCCAGTTTTAGCATGGCTTCATCCTGTTCATCAAATTTTTCTCCTACACGGCTTTCAATTTGCTTTAAAACATCGGTGAGATATTTACCAATAAAAATTGAAATAATAGCGGGAGGCGCTTCATTAGCACCCAACCTATGATCATTACCTGCAGAAGCAATAGATGCTCTTAACAGATCTGCATAATCGTGAACAGCCTTAATGGTATTCACAAAAAATGCAAGAAACATTAAATTGGTTTTTGGCGTTTTACCGGGCGCCAGCAGGTTTACTCCTGTATTGGTGGCCAGGCTCCAGTTATTATGTTTGCCGCTACCATTAATGCCGGCAAAAGGTTTTTCATGAAGTAAAACAACAAGGTTATGCCGCTTGGCAACTCTTGTCATAACATCCATCAATAAAATATTATGATCAACAGCAAGATTTACCTGTTCATAAATTGGGGCACATTCAAACTGTGAAGGAGCCACTTCATTATGCCTTGTGCGTAAGGGGATTCCAAGTTTGTATGCTTCATCTTCGTAGTCTCTCATAAATGCATAAATTCTTTCCGGTATAGAAGCAAAATAATGATCTTCTAATTGCTGTCCTTTTGCCGGGGCATGTCCAAAAACTGTTCTGCCAGTCATTACCAAATCCGGGCGGGCATTTGCAATGCTTGCATCAACCACAAAATATTCCTGTTCCCAACCCAGCGTTGCAGTTACTTCAGTTATATTCTTATCAAAATATTGACAAACGTCAACAGCTGCTTTATCTAAAGCCGCCAGTGCTTTTAGCAATGGGATTTTGGTATCCAAAGATTCTCCTGTATAGGAAACAAATATTGTTGGAATACATAAAGTTTTTCCTTTCCCAATTTCCATAATGAACGCAGGTGACGAGGGATCCCATGCTGTATAACCTCTTGCCTCAAAGGTTGCTCTTAATCCACCACTGGGAAATGAAGATGCATCAGGTTCCTGCTGAATTAAAGCAGCGCCGTCAAATTCTTCAAGAGCGCTTCCATCTCCCTTAATTGTAAAGAAAGAATCATGTTTTTCAGCAGTTGCGCCTGTTAATGGCTGAAACCAATGAGTAAAATGTGTGACTCCCTTTTTTTCTGCCCATCCTTTTAAACCTGCAGAAATTTGATCACCCATTTTGCGATCAATTTTACTTCCGCTTCGCATAGAAGCCACCAGGCTTTTATAAGCTTCATCACTTAAAAATTCCCTTGCTGTTTTTAATGTGAAAACGTTTTCACCAAAAATTTCTGTGATTCTTGTTGATCCTTTTACATCAACCGATACAGGGTTAGCAGTTAAATTGTGAATTGCCTTTAAACGTAATGATTGCATATTTTTTTTAATTAAGAAGCAAAAAAAAGCATTTTATGCGAAAATAAAAAAGATATTTATCTAATTATGTTCTTTTGTGGAGAAAATGGGATATATAAATATAAATATTATATTATTTTTTAAAGTGTATAAATCTTTTCACTTTTTCCCAATCTGTATAGCAAAGAATTGGGATAATAAGGAATGGGAAATAGATACTTCGGTACCTTACAAGTGCACCAATTATGGGGATGGTATATCCTATCATTAAAAACATAGAGAAACTAAAAAAAATACCGAAATAAATAAATGCATCAGGTTTTTTATTCTTTGATCTGAATAAAAGAAAGATGAAAAATAAAACCTGGTAAAATTATTTCAGTTAGCAACCAGCAAAACAATCCCAGGTAAATAAAAAAAACAAATAACTCAAGAGGAATATTTTTTCAAGTGTGGGAAGTTAGTTAAAATATTTGCACCTATATATAGAGTATAACATTTGCAGACATTGTATGTTTGCTTATACTATTTTGATATGGAAATAACCATTGATGTAGCCCAAAAATTAGGCTTACAACCTGAAGAGTTTACTCAAATAATAAAAATATTAGGCCGTACTCCCAACTTTACTGAGCTAAGCGCTTATTCTGTAATGTGGAGTGAACATTGCAGTTATAAGAATTCAATAAAATGGTTGAAAACCTTACCCAGAGATGGTTCTAAACTATTGGTAAAGGCAGGTGAAGAAAATGCCGGGCTAATGGATATTGGTGATGGTTATGGGGTTGTGTTTAAAATCGAAAGCCATAATCATCCATCTGCTATTGAACCTTTTCAGGGTGCAGCAACCGGTGTAGGAGGTATTCACCGGGATATTTTTACAATGGGTGCAAGACCAATAGCTGCATTAAATTCATTACGCTTTGGAAATTTAAAAGATAATAAAACACAACATTTAGTAAGTGGTGTTGTACATGGCATCGGGCATTATGGAAATTGCTTTGGTGTGCCCACTGTAGGTGGTGAAGTTTATTTTGAAGATTGCTATCATACCAATCCTTTGGTAAATGCTATGAGTGTTGGCATTGTACGTTTGGGAGATACTGTTAGTGCCACAGCAATTGGTGTTGGCAATCCCGTTTTTATTGTTGGCAGCGCTACAGGAAAAGATGGAATGGGCGGCGCCGCATTTGCCTCTGCTGATATTACTGAAAATAGTATGGAAGATCTTCCTGCTGTTCAGGTAGGTGATCCCTTCCAGGAAAAAAAATTATTGGAAGCATGCCTTGAAATAATTCCAACAGGCGCTGTGGCGGGCATGCAGGATATGGGTGCTGCAGGCATTATATGCTCTACCGCTGAAACAAGTGCGAAGGGTGAAGTAGGAATGAAGATAGATCTTGATAAAGTTCCCACCCGTCAAAAAAATACCGCCACAGGCGGAACAGGTATGAAGCCCTGGGAATTATTGCTTAGTGAAAGCCAGGAAAGAATGTTGCTGATAATAAATAAGGGAAGAGAAAATGAAGTAATTAAAATATTTGAAAAATGGGATATTCCTTGCTCACAAATTGGTGAAGTTACCAATGATAAAATGCTCAGGTTTTATATGCATAAAGAATTGCAGGCAGAGCTTCCGGCAGAGAGTTTGGTTTTAGGCGGAGGTGCACCTGTGTATGAAAGAAAATATAATGAGCCGAGATATTTTGAACAGATAAAAGCTTTTGATCCAGATAAAATCACAGTTCCTAAAGATTTAAAAAGCATTGCTGAGCAATTAATCTCTTTACCCAATATTGCTTCCAAACGCTGGATCTATAATCAATACGACAGTATGGTTGGTACGGGAAATACAAATACCAATCAACCTTCAGATGCTGCAGTTATTCTTGTAAGAGAAACCCCGCATTTGGCGGGACAGGCAGGAAAAGGGTTGGCTATAACAACTGATTGTAACAGCCGCTATGTATTTGCTGATCCTTACATTGGCTGTATGATCGCAGTAAGCGAAGCCGCAAGAAATATTGTATGCAGTGGAGGAAAACCATTGGGGGTAACCAATTGCCTCAACTTTGGAAATCCTTATGACCCTGAAGTATACTATCAATTTGTGTATGCTATCAAAGGGATGAGTGAAGCCTGTAAAAAATTTGATACACCTGTTACCGGCGGCAACGTTAGTTTTTATAATCAATCTCCATCAGGCCCCGTTTATCCAACCCCGACAATTGGAATGGTTGGTGTGTTGGATAATATGGATGATAAAATGACACTGGATTTTAAAACTTCCGGCGATGTAATTTATTTGCTGGGAGAAAGTAAGAACGATATTAATTCATCAGAATATTTACATAAAATTTGCGGTGTTGAATTTTCTCCAGCACCATATTTTAATTTAGAAGAAGAGTTTCTTGTACAGCAAACGGTAACTAATCTTATAAAAAATAAACTTATTCAGTCGGCGCATGATATTAGCGAAGGCGGATTATTTGTAACCCTTGCTGAAAGCGCCTTTCATAGAAATTTAGGATTTGATGTTACAGCACCCCTCTCCATAAATGGAGAGGGGCAGGGGGTGAGGGCTGATGCTTACTGGTTTGGAGAAGCGCAGGGCAGAGTAGTCGTAACTGTAAAAGAAAATGAAGTAATTGAATTTAAAAAATATTTAAAAGATATTTCTTTTGAAAAGCTTGGTATAGTAATTAATGATAAAATAATAATTGACAAAGAAGATTGGGGTAATATTTTTTATTGGAAAGAAAAATATGATACAGCAATTGAAAAGTATTTTAAAAATTATCTACCTGAATAAATGATAAATAAAGAATCTATAATAGTAGTTACAGGTGCAGCAGGCTTTATAGGAAGCTGTATGGCAGGCTATTTAAATGAACAGGGATTTGAGAATTTAATTCTGGTAGATGAATTTGATGAAGATGAAAAAGAACTGAATCTGCATGAAAAAAAATATGCTGTAAGGATAGAGAGAGAAAATTTTTTTGATTGGCTTGATATTGAAAAGCCGGATATAAAATTCGTTTTTCACTTAGGCGCCAGGACTGATACTACTGAATTTGATTATGCTATTCATCAGCATTTAAATGTTGACTATTCACAAAAAATATGGAACTATTGCACTAAACATAACATTCCCCTAGTGTATGCATCCTCGGCTGCAACCTATGGCAGTGGCGAATTGGGTTACGCAGATGATCATGAAATAATTGAAAGATTACAGCCACTAAATCCTTATGGTATTTCAAAAAATGAATTTGATAAATGGGCCCTTCAGCAAGAGAGTAAGCCTCCTTTTTGGGCAGGCCTTAAATTTTTTAATGTATATGGACCCAATGAATATCACAAAGCAAGAATGGCAAGCATGATATTTCATGGATTTCACCAAATAAAGCAAAACGGTTTTGTAAAACTTTTTAAATCTCATAAAAAAGATTTTAATGACGGAGAACAACTGCGGGATTTTATTTATGTAAAAGATGTAATAAAGGTGTGTTATTGGTTTATGGAAATCGGACAACAGACAACAGACAACAGACAACAGATAGTTCCAAATGGTATTTATAATGTTGGAACAGGAAAGGCACGCTCATTTAAAGACCTTGTAAAAGCAACTTTTGATGCATTAGAAATAAATCCTGAAATAAAATATATTGATATGCCCGAAGACATCAGGGATAAATATCAATATTTTACTGAAGCTAAAATGGAAAAAATAAAACTCGCAGGGTATACTTCACCGCTTTATACCTTGGAAGAAGGCATTAGCGATTATGTAAGAAATTATCTTGCAAATAACAGGTATTATTAATTCTCTTCTATTTTTTTCCACAAAATCCTTCCTTCATTTTTTGCTGCAAAATATTAGCTGTAAGTTTGCATGACCTC
>JADGPX010000108.1 GCA_017882215.1 Chitinophagaceae bacterium
GTTCTGTTTGCATTTAGTGCGAATGTATAACTTGAACTCGTGGATACTATAGTTCCGTTCTCTGTCCAGTTAGTAAATGTATACCCCACATTTTGTGTTGCTATTACAGTTACAGAACCTGCGCTATATGAGCCCGATCCGGTTGTTGTTCCGCCTGCAGGTGGATTTGATGATAATATTACCGCAAATTGAGATGCTGGTATAAGGCTAAAGTTCGCAACTAAGGTTCTGTTTGCATTTAGTGCGAATGTATAACTTGAACTCGTCGAAACTGGTGTTCCGTTATCTGTCCAGTTAACAAAGGTATATCCCCCGAAGGTATTCGGGAGTGCTGTTACAGTTACAGTAGAACCTGTAGGATATGAGCCCGCTCCGGTAGTTGTTCCGCCTGCAGCCGGATTGGATGATAGATTTACCGCAAAATTTCCTGCTGTTACCGGCGTAAAGTTCGCTACTAAGGCTATGTTTCCATTCATAGTAAATTGATAGCTTGAACTCGTTGAAACTATAGTTCCATTATTTGTCCAGTTAGTAAATGTAAAACCAGTATTCGGTGTTGCACTTACTGTAACTACAGAGCCCTGAGCAAATGTTCCTGCTCCAGTAGTCGTTCCCCCTACCAATGGATTTGATGATAATGTTACCTGAGGAATGGTTGTGAAAGTCCATACATAATCACTGACCATTGCAGTACGAAATAGGTCCGTAACCCCGGTTGTAATGGTACCTGTATACGTGGTAAAAGGTAACAGTGCCACGTCTGGTGTAAAAGTAAAGGTTGAATCAACAGCAGTGGGGGCAACCTTTCCAGAAATAAATGTAGAAGTAGAACCTTGCTTAATAGTAAATGTTGTATTATTGATCGTTGCCGGATTCATGTCGGTATTGAAGGTTGCCGAAATTACCTTGTTAAGAACAACATCCACGGCTTTATCATTTGGATCAGTAGAAACTACTATAGGACAGAGACCAACAAGCCCTGTTTCCTCGGTAACTTTTTTACATCCGGCCGCAAAAACGACCAGTAGTAATAACATAAACCATTTGTTGTTGAAGATTTTAGAACAGCCTTTACATGTGCGCAATAGGATATTCTCAGTTATGAGAGAAGGTGTTTTCATAGTTTGTATTTTAAAAATGTAATTGTCATGCTTTGAGTATTGACACGACAATCATAACATAAAATTATGTTAAAAATCTACAGGAGTGTAGATACAATTTCAATGCCAGAAGCTTTGGAAATAAGTAATAATATTTTTTTCTGATAAACTAATCTTTTTACTTCTGCGTAAATAAATTTAATGCTTTCCATGTTGCTGCTCCTTCCGGTGAAATTAATAAGCCTTCAGTTTTTGCTATTCCCTTTACTCCTGAAATAATTTCTCCTTGCTCAAGGATTTGTGATAAAAGCCATCGTATGTGATGGACGCAAGGGATTGGTTAAATTATTCCCCAATATACCCACTCAAATGTGTCAGTTTCATCAGGCAGCTATCATAAAGAAGATACCTAACCAAAAACCCTAAAACAGATGCCGGGAAAGAGTTAAAGGCATTTATGAAACTACTTACTAAACCCGACAAAGAAAGTTTTGTAGGAGGATTAAATGAATGGTACAGTAAATGGGAGGCCTTTTTAAAAGAACGCAGTAAAAATCCACCAGGTACAAATTTTGCCAAATGACTGCTGATGCTTTGATGATTAATTAACGGCATAAAATAATTGCCGCCCCAATTGCCAGTTGCTACGGAATTTTAAATTCTCCCGGTGTCATTGGTCTTGTTCAAGTAAATACATAAGGATGTCCGGCAGTGGCTACCATCGGTACACTTCCTGTGCCAGTAGTGGTGATTTCAAATACCGTATAGCCGTTTGATAGATGCGGTTATGGTAGCGATCATACAAAAGCTGAAATGCATATTCGCTGTCTTCCGCAAGCAGTGAAATTAACTTTGCCTCTTCATATGTTGGCTGATCGTAGTGCAACTATTTTTTTTGTGAATTGTAAATCTATGAAATTTTTTAAATTTGGTACTTTCACAAAAACAAGTGATTAGAGCATTAGAGAATCTATTCAATCCAAAATATTTTTTTTATTGCCACCCAACTCGCCTACCGGATGAATTCTTAGTTTGTCGAAGGCCACTAATAATAATTTAAAAAAAAATCAATCGCTCTTAATGAATCCTTCTGATATTATTATAAAAGGTAAACCAGTTGATGACCAAACCCGCTGTGTACATTATCATTCGCCATTAGATGTAATTGCCATAAAATTTAAGTGTTGCAATTATTATTATCCATGTTACTATTGCCACCAGGAAGAAGCAGGACATATATCAGATGTATGGAAGAAAAATGAGCAGAATACCAGAGCGATACTATGTGGAATATGCAAACATGAAATGACTATTCAGCAGTATTTAAATTGTAATAATCAGTGCCCTTTCTGCGGCAGCAAATTCAATCCAAATTGCTCTAATCATTACCATTTCTATTTTGAAAACTGATATCTATTTTACAACGCTGCATATTATATGTTAAAGAACTGTAAATACTCTTAAAAAGGGAGATATGTTAATGCCTTTTAACTTCCCGTAACCCTTTACCGGCTTATATTTGCTGCTCGCATTTAAAGTTAAGCTAACCACTGATTTTAAGTGCTTCCAATATCCATTTACCTATCTGCTTTTAAGAAGAATCAACAGCACTGGCAAAGGATTTTTACCGGATTTTATAATTAATAATTTTTAAAAGTTTCACTGAATGAATAAGTCAATGGTTAAGAAATTTTATCTCATTCTTTCATCTGTTTTTATTTTTATCATTCATTTATTATTTGTTTTTGCAAGAGTTAAGCCTGCTAATAGCATGTCACGTTCTGCGGCTGTTAACGCCGTAAGTAGTAATTCTTATTTAAATCCAGGCAATGAAAATCCTATATCAATTAACAAACCTAATATTTATGATAGTCTGAAATTAGGAACTTTAGGATTAAGCAGACAAGCCTATGATTATGCATTAAAAGGATTTAATTATCTTTTATATCAAGGTAAATTAGCCAATAACAATATCATTTCAATTGTTGATTTTAGTGAGCCATCCAGCAAGAAAAGATTGTTTATTATAGATCTGAAAAATTATAAAATTTTATTTAATACTTATGTCGCTCACGGACAAAATTCGGGTAAAGAATTTGCCAATAATTTTTCAAACACTCCTGAGAGTTTACAGAGCAGTCCCGGGTTTTATGTAACCAAAGAAACTTATACAGGCGCCAAAGGTTATTCCTTGCGGCTGGAAGGTGAGGAAGCAGGAATTAATGATAATGCTTTAAGCCGCGGTATTGTAATGCATGCAGCGCCTTATGTAAATGAAAGTTTAGCTAAAGGTCGTGGGTTTATTGGAAGAAGCTGGGGATGCCCTGCAGTGGCTCCTGAATTACACCAGGCAATTATTAATAAAATTAAAAACGGTACTTGTTTATTTCTGTATACCCCCAATAAAAATTATATCTCCAGCTCAAGAATACTAAAAGAAGCTGCCTGATAACACCCTGCCCCGTTTAAAAGCGGGGCTTTTTTTATTTCTCTTATTTATTAAACTTATTCTCTAATTACTTGTTCATTATCTTTATCACCTAATTTATTATTATGCTCAGAATTGGCATATTTGGAGTGGGACATCTGGGAAAATTTCATGTAAACAACTGGAAAGATATCAGTAGTGTAGAAGTAGTGGGGTTTTACGATCCGGCTGATAATAATGCTGCTTTGGTTAGTGAACAATACCAATTAAAGAGATTTACGAACATCAATAAATTACTGGATGCCTGCGATGCAGCAGATATTGTAGCACCCACTACCTCTCATTATGCGCTT
The DNA here is from genome assembly GCA_017882215.1 of Chitinophagaceae bacterium. Lineage (GTDB taxonomy): Bacteria > Bacteroidota > Bacteroidia > Chitinophagales > Chitinophagaceae > Ginsengibacter. The sequence goes on from JADGPX010000108.1 coordinate 3,882, forward strand.
TGTAAAAGTGCCATTTTAAAAAGCAAGCATGTATTTGTAGAAAAGCCACTGGCTAATACAATGGAAGAGGCGAGAGAATTATTAAAGCTGGCAAAGGAAGCAAATATCAAATTCCAGGTAGGACATGTAGAGCGTTTTAATCCTGCATTTTTAGCGTTGAAAGATCATGAATTAGCGCCCATGTTTATTGAAGTACACCGCCTTTCGCAATTCAAGCCAAGAGGCACTGATGTTAGTGTGATATTAGATTTGATGATACACGATATTGATATTATTTTAAAATTGGTAAACAGCAATGTAAAATCAATTTCTGCCAATGGTGTATCTGTAATGAGCGATACGCCTGATATTGCCAACGTAAGGATTGAATTTGATAATGGTTGCGTTGCCAATCTTACTTCATCAAGAATAAGCATGAAGAAGATGCGTAAGATGCGTTTGTTTCAAAAAAATTCTTATATAAGTATAGATTTTTTAGAAAAGAAAACAGAGATAACAAAGCTTACAAGTAATCCTGATAAAAATGCTTTTACTTTTGACATCGAAACATCACATGGCAAAAAAACGATTGCATTTTATAGCCCGAAAATAGAAGACCATAATGCTATTAAAATGGAATTAGAAAGTTTCAGAGATGCTATCATCAATAATACCAATACTGTTGTGAGCGAAGTGGATGGGTTTAGAGCGATGGAAGTGGCTCACCTGATCCTGGAAAAAATTGGTAAGAACAAATAATAATCCTCCAAACCTTTCTGCATGCAGTTGAAGACGCAAAGAAGTATCAAAAGAATTCCTGATATTCTTCTTGCAATTGTGGGAACAATAATTCTGCTGCCGTTGATTTTATTTACTGCAATTATTCTAAAGCTTTCTTAAAAGGTCCTATATTTTTTTTACAGGAAAGAGTTGGATATAATGGAAAAACATTTATGATATAGAAGTTATAAAATACGGTCACTATAATTTCAATTATAGTAACAATATCCCCGGAGTGAAAATAGCAACTAATTTTATTATTTACCTTACTGATCATCTAACAGTAAAAGATAATTGTGATTTTATATAGAGGAGGCACCTTTAATTATTTGTTCTGCAATAAACATATCGCCAGGCGTGGTTATTTTAATATTATTTTCTTCACCCTCTATTAAATTTACTTTTATTCCAAATGCCTCCACAACTGTTGCCTCATCGGTAAACTTATCTTTATGATCTATTTTAAAAGCAGTTAATAAAATTTTGCTGTGAAATGTTTGTGGTGTTTGTACAAGTTTTACGGTATTCCTATCCAGTGCAACATGCCCTTCGCTGGTAAGTAACCTTACACTATCTTTTGAAGTAATAACAGGAATTGCCGAGCCATACTTTTCTGTTTCATTATAACAACGTTGTATCAGATCTTGTGTTAGCAGGCAACGGGCGCCATCATGAACAAAAATTATACTCTCATCATTTATTAATCTCAAACTATTTTTTACAGAATGAAACCTTGTACGTCCGCCTTCGCATATTCGTATTTGTGAGTTATTAAAATATGCATCAATAATTTCCTGTCCTTTACTAATATGGTCTTTTGGCAAAACCAAAATTATCTGCATATCAGCATAAGTTTTTAAAAAAACATCAATGGTATAAAATAAAAGAGGTTTGTTGTTTATCAGCAAAAACTGCTTTGGAATATTGCTGTTCATCCTGCTGCCGGTACCCCCGGCTACGATCACAGCATATTTTTTCATTATCTCTTATTTAGAAGAATCATCATTATAAATCGCGATCAAACCAGTTCCATCACTGCTCTTTAACCCTCTATACATTCCTGCACAGTTAAAAACCAATGCTGCATTTCCATTCGCATCCATCCCTATCAAGCCACCGTCACCATGCATCTCCACTAATTTTTTCATAACAACTTCTTCGCAGGCTTGTTGTAAATTCATATTCTTATATTCCATAAGGCAACTTACATCATAAGCAGCCACTGTTCTTATAAAAGGCTCGCCATGCCCGGTACATGAAATTGCACACGTTTTATTATTTGCATAAGTGCCTATACCTATCAAAGGGCTATCCCCAATCCTGCCATATTGCTTATTGGTCATACCACCTGTTGAAGTTGCTGCAGCAATATTTCCATCCTTATCACAGGCAACAGCCCCAACGGTTCCAAATTTTCTTCCTTTCACAGCTCCGATAAGCTTATCACTTTTATGATCGAGTGTATAGAGATCACTATCTCTTATTTCCCTCCATTGATCGTACCTGAGCTGGGTATAAAAGTATTCGTCAGGTTCTAATTTGATGCCTTGTCTAATTGCAAAATCGTTTGCCCCTTTGCCACTTAAAAAAACGTGACCGCTATGCATCATTACCTGCTCAGCAAGCTCAACAGGGTTACGAACATTACGCACACCTGCTACTGCGCCAGCTTCCAGCGTTTTACCATCCATGATTGCAGCATCTAATTCATTTATTCCTTTTTTAGTAAATACAGCTCCCCTCCCTGCATTAAATAAAGGATTGTCTTCAAGATAAACAACAGCAGCTTTTACAGCTGTTATTGCAGTACCGCCATTTTCCAAAACTGAAAAACCTGCATCCAGCGCCTCTTGCAGTCCTTTCCTGTAATCTTTTTCCAGTTCAGGCGTCATATCTTCCTTTAAAATCGTTCCTGCTCCCCCATGAATTGCCAATGAATATTTTTTCATCTTATAAAATTACACTTATAATTATGTGTTGATGCCTGCTAATTGTTATCCGAAAATAGTTATTTAACAAATTTAAACTTTCAAAGTTTTTAAATGCATAAAAGAAAATTTACCAACATAGTATGTTCCTTGCTTTTGGAGCAGGCAAAATTTTCATGCTCATCTTTGTATGCATAAAACTCTATTGTGACCTCTTCATAAATTTTGATGCGTAACTGAAAAAGCAGAAAAGCTGCAAAAGCTAAAAGAAATGATTGATAAGAAAAAGAAGTTAGCAGTGATCAGTAATTAGTTAAAAGCTGTTTACATTCCTCTAACAAATTTTGTTTATCAATTGTTGCAGTACCAACCACTTCACAAACCATTCCTCCGGCAATGTTTGCGATCTCTGCAGTAAGATGAATATTTTTTGTAGCAGTATATATTAAAGAAGCTACGGCGATCACAGTATCACCGGCTCCGCTTACATCTGCAACATTTCTTAAATGAGAAGGAATAATTTTTGAATCTGTTTCATTTTCATAAAATATTCCTTTATCTGAAAGTGTAATAAGTGAAATGCTGTGATGCAATTTTTCTTTTAATTGCTGATGAATTGCAGAAAGCATTTTTTCATTTACCTCTTCAGATAAAATATGCAGACTTTCCTTTACTTCTTTTAAATTAGGTTTAAAGAGAGTAACATTTTTAAAAGCAAAAAAGTTCTTCCGCTTTGGGTCGGCAGTACAAATAATATTGTGAGTGTTACATAAAGCAATAATATTTTTGATAACTTCTTCAGTTAATACGCCTTTATTGTAATCCTGTAAAATAATTACATCAGGTTTTTTTTCGGTTACATATTTTTCAATTTGCCTTATCAATCTTTCTTCTTCATCTTTTTCAAGATCATCAGTATGCTCCGCATCCAACCGCATCATTTGCTGGTTACGACCAATAATTCTTATTTTATTTGTGGTAATTCTATCTTTAGAAAATAAAATAAATTTTGTATCAATATTATTTTTTTCCAGAATATCTTTTAATTGCTTCCCCTCATCGTCGGTTCCTATAACACTTATCAATGCTACGTCTGCGCCTAAAGCACGGGCATTTAACGCAACATTTCCTGCTCCGCCAATACGTTGTTCTTTTTTAGTAACTGCTACAACAGGCACCGGACCTTCAGGAGAAATGCGATCGACAGTTCCCCACCAATATGTATCAAGCATAACGTCGCCGATAACAGCAACTTTTAATTTTGATATATCACTGAAAAGTTTATCAAGATCAACAGGCATCTAAGAAATATTTTTGTTTTTATTTGATACTGCAATGTAATAAATCGGGATACCGATCAATGTAATTATCAATCCGGGCCAGGTATATTGTGGCTTATAAATTATAAGTAAAATACAAAATGTAAGCCCCATTAAAATATAAATGGCAGGCAGAACAGGATATCCAAAAGCCTTGTAAGGTCTTTCAGCATCAGGCATTTTTTTTCTTAAAATAAAAATACCGGCAATGGTCAGTACATAAAATATCACTACAACAAACGAGATCATATCCAATAAGTCACCGTATTTTCCACTTAAACACAGTACAGAAGCAACAATGCATTGTGCCCATAATGCCCATGAAGGAACAGAATGTTTATTAAGCGTTCCTGCATTTCTAAAAAATAATCCGTCTTTAGCCATGGTATAATAAACTCTTGCTCCTGCAAGTACCAATCCATTGTTACATCCAAAGGTTGAGATCATTATCATTACTGCAATTACATACGTTCCGGCATTGCCAAAAATAGAATTGGATGCAGCAACTGCAACTCTATCCTGTTGTGCAAATGCAATATCATGCATAGGTAAAACCGCTGTATACATCAGGTTAGCACAGACATAAATTATAGTTACTATTAGTGTTCCTAAAAATAAACTCAAACCTATATTTCTTTTAGGATTCTTTATTTCGCCTGCAATAAAGGTTACATTGTTCCATGCATCGCTGCTGAAAATTGAGCCTACCATGGAAGCTGCAATTGCACCTAATACAGCTGTACCAATCACAGCGGTCACTCCACCATCTGAAGTAAGACTTTTCATATCCCATGCATTACTCCAGTTAGCGCTCCATACTCCGGGCTTAAAAAAAATAAAACCTGCTACTATCAATCCAAATAATGATAAGAGTTTAGTGGTAGTGAAAATATTCTGTATCCATTTGCCTCCTTTTACACCTTTGGTGTTTGTGTAAGTAAGAAAAATGATGAGAACAATTGCCACCAATTGTGCAGGAAAAATTTTCAACGATCCGATCTGCATTAAAATATTTTCATCTTTTAATTCTAAAGCGGGGAAAAAGTATCCGGCAAATTTTGAGAAAGCAACACCAACTGCAGCAATAGTTCCTGTTTGTATCACTGCAAAAAAACTCCAGCCATATAAAAAACCTACCAAAGGATTGTAAGCTTCTTTCAGGTAAACATACTGCCCTCCTGCCTTTGGGAACATAGCGCTTAGTTCTCCATAACTTACAGCAGCAGTCAATGTCATAAATCCTGTTATCAGCCATACCGCTATCAGCCAGCCTGCGCTGCCCACATTACGTGTGATATCGGCGCTCACAATAAAAATACCTGAGCCAATCATTGACCCGGCAACGATCATAGTTGCATCAAATAATCCGAGTGTTGGTTTAAAAGAAGTGGCATGCCGGCTCATAAAAAAATTCTCCCGCATTAGGCGGGATTACGGGGATTGAAGATAATGTTTTTCTATATACCAGTGACCAGT
>JADGPX010000109.1 GCA_017882215.1 Chitinophagaceae bacterium
TTCACGCCCTCGTTGGTGTTTTCTTCCACCAACGACACGAATAGCGGAGATCGCTTACTCATCATGCACAGAAGATTACTATAGATCGGTTGCCGGTGAAAGAAAACACTGGCAACGGCGTAAACTTCTTTTTGATTATACGAACTTTATAACCGAATTTTACAGAATCAATTGTTATAACATCAATTGTTATAACATCAATTATTATCCATTATAACCAAGCAAAGTTTTGCAAAAAAAAAATTGAAAAAATGAATAAAATAAAAATCCAAAAGAAAAAAAATCAATAAAATAAATTCTATTTTTGTTCTTCTCCTCTTCATATCAAAATAAAATCATTATCATGTTAAAAAATAAAAAATTACTTTTCCTGTTCATTCTTTCAGCATTTTGTTTTACTAATGCGCAATCGCAAGCAAAAAAATTTCCCTCTCCTCCATCAGCTGATACCATTAAAAACCCGATAAAGGGTAATCAAGCTTCCATAATAAGTGGAAAAAAAATCTATACCCAGTATTGCGTTACCTGTCATGGTGAAAAAGGTAAAGGAGATGGCATTGCTGCACCTGGCTTACCAAGGCCTCCGGCAGACCATACTTCAGGATTTGTACAAAATCAAACAGATGGTGCTCTTTACTGGATTATTTCAGCAGGCAATAATCCTATGCCTACATACAAAAAAACACTAACGCCCACACAAAGATGGCAGGTAGTAAACTACATACGCACTTTAGCAAAAAACTCTAAAAAATAATTTTATGAAATATAAACTTATTACTATAGTATTTCTGCTATGCAGCGGCTTATTAAAAGCCCAGACAATAGATGATTCAAGTATAGCTGTAAATCCGCCCCACGAACCTGTAATAGTAGGGCAAAATAATTTTGCAGTATTTGGCAATGCCGAAATGATTTATTTCTCTGATAAAAATAACAGTCATTTTGGTAATGTAAATTTTAAACCAATTTTTTTATGGAAAATATCTGATAAACTATTTGTTGAAGCAGAGCCTGAATTTGAAACCGGTGGCGGCTCTCTTAATATTGGATTAGAATATGCCAACATGGTTTATATTGTTAACCCATATCTCACTTTACATGCCGGCAGGTTTCTTCCTAAGTTTGGCGCCTACCGCGGCAGAATGGGAGAAGGATTCATCAATCGTTTTAGCACAGATCCCGTAGGTTTTGGTGATGGTGGTATTGGTGCCATGAACGAAGTTGGCATAGGTGCACAGGGTGGATTTGGAGCAGGAAATGCCAAAATAAATTATGAGTTCTATATTTCCAATGGCCCGCAAATACTTAGCGATCCCGGCAATCCTGAAGAATTTGGACAATTTGATTATGAGGGCTATATTGGTAATAACAATTCGAAAGCTGTAGGTGGAAGAATTGGCTTATTACCTTTTTCAAATTCAAGTCTTGAAATTGCATATTCTTTTCAAACTAAAAGTAAAACAGGAGAAAAAGGCACTCCTTATGAAAATGTTGGCGTAAATATGCAGGCATTTGACCTTAACTATTGGGGACATCTTAAGTCCATTAAGAGTGATATACGGGTGATTGCCGAATGGAAACATCAAAAAGTAGATAATGTCAAATATTTTGATGCCAACGGAACTGCTTTTACTTTTAATAACTCACCCACCGCTTATTATGTTGCCGCAACAATCCGGCCGTCCCATTTGAACGATGTCTTTTTCCGCAATATTGAATTGGCTGCCCGTTATTCAGAATTTAAGAGACCTGCTCCCTGGGGTGGTGATACCAATCAGTTTGCCTTATCGCTTGATTACTGGCTGAAATGGAACACTGTTCTCAAATTAACCTATCAAAAACAAAAAGACACTGATAATGCATTTTATGCACAACTTGTATTTGGTTTTTAACTCTTAAATTATTAGAAATGAAAAAACATTTAAATATACTTTACGCTGTAATTCTTATTACAGGATTAGGAATAATTGGAATAAGCAGTTGTAAAGTTTCCCAAAAAGTTATGGATAAAACAGGAACACAATTGTGGGGAGAAAATTGCGGCAGATGCCACAATGCACCAGGTCCCGGAGAATTCAGCACTGTTAACTGGGATATTATAGGAACGCATATGCGCATAAGAACCAATATTACTGAAACAGAAGAAAAGAAAATAATAGAATATCTTAAAAATACCGGTAATTAATTTTAAAAAAACCGCAGCATCTTTTAAAACACTACTTCCTGTGTTGTTGGTCGGAAGAAAATTCATACTTATTAAGCACTTGTGGATAAAAAGTAGGCGTTCTGCTTGAAATAATTATTAGTTCTTTGAAGGTAAAATGAATAAGGTTAGTAAACTTTTTTCGTTTATATCTGATGAGGACTTAGCCGCCTTTGCATTGCATACACAAGTAGATAAGTATGCAAAAAAGCTACAAGAAGAACTGTTGTTTAAATTATTGTTTTATTGTTTGATAACTGAAAAAGATACTTTTAAAGTTTTAATAACCTGTATAGTATCTCCTGCATTGAGTATGTTTCCGTTACTGTCTTTTACAATCATATTTTCCATGTTGTGTATTTAAGCAGCGAAAATAATTTTTGTTTTGCTTTTAGTATTAATTTCTTTTCTGAGTTACCTGTCCGCTTTCTTTACCAAGTGTTTTACTATAAGCTGGCGCACTATCCGCTTTTTTAAATCCCATCACTTTTAAAAACTTCTCATGTTGCTTATTGTATACTACTTTATAAATGAGAGATCGTACCCCTTTTGAAATTAGAAATTTCTGTTCATTATCAAAAATAAATTCGCCTACTTTATAATCACGGTATTTGGGAACGGTATAATTAAGCTCTATAAATGCGTTACCATTACTATCAAGCCTCGCAACAAATATATTGGCAATAACAAGGTCCCGTAAAACAACAAAGCTTAGGTTATTTTCATTTTCTTCATGAGCATAGTCAGGAAAATATTTATTAATATCTTCTTTATAAAAAGAAAGAAACTTATGCACCAGTTTTTCTCCTCCTTTAAATTCTATCAGCTCAAAATCTTCTTTAGCACTGTAAATTTTTATAAGGTAGAACAGATTTATGAGGAATAAAATTGAGTTGGTTAAAATAATGGGAAACGCATGTATTAATATTCCATAAATAATAAAAGAGATGCAGCCCCAGGTGTTGAGCCATCTGAATTTAAGATCATTACTCATTAAAAGAGAAATAGCAAGCAATATAGATGCAGCATAGCCTATCACAGGTACTATTAGTTCACTCATTCCTACATAATTTAAAATGCAAAAGTATTAAGATATGAATGAATAAGCTTATCGTAAATAGAAAGGCGTATATCAATGCCATCAATATCCCAAATGGACATTGCTGACTGATCCTCCAAAGTATCCGTCATTTTTTTTTGAGAAAGAATATCCACATTGTTTAATATTCTGTTCTTACCAATATAACTTCTGTACTTTTACAAAAAACTATTGAGATGAAACTTTTTGTAGCTGGCTTGCCTTACGATCTTGATGATGCAGAGCTGGAAGAGATATTTGAAAAGTTTGGAACCGTAACTTCTGCCAGGGTTGCCATAGACAGGGAAACCGGAAAAAGCAAAGGCTTTGGATTTGTTGAAATGCAAAACGATTCAGAAGCCAAAGAAGCCATTGAGAATTTAAAAGATATTTCACTTGGTAAAAAACCTTTGGTGGTTACGCAGGCAGAAGAACGCAGTGCTTCAAAGCCACCCAATAGGGGCGGCGGCTATCGCGGCAGGTAACTACTATCCATTTTTAAATTATTGTACATGGAAATTTTTAATGTACTTCGTCAGCAATGGCCATGGTATATTGCCGGGCCAATAATTGGTTTATCAGTTCCACTACTTTTATTGGCAGGTAATAAAATGCTTGGCATTTCAAGTACACTTCGACAGATATGTGCCATGTGTTTTCCAGCAAACATTCCGTTTTTAAAATACAAATGGAAAGATCAGCTATGGAAAATATTTTTTGCAGTTGGCCTTTTGCTTGGTGGTTTTATTGGAGGTGTATTATTAAAGCCAATAACAATGCCGCAGATATCAGATGCCACTATAAAAGATATGCGATTAATGGGCATTTCTTACCGGGAAAATATTTTACCTGCTGAGATTTATAGCTGGGCGCATTTACTTACATGGCAAAATTTACTGATAGTAGTAGGCGGCGGCTTTTTAGTTGGCTTCGGAACCCGCTATGCAGGCGGCTGTACCAGCGGACATGGAATTTTCGGACTATCAACATTGCAATGGCCATCTCTTGTTGCAGTAGTATTATTTTTTGCCAGCGGCATACTTACAGCCAATTTTATTTTACCCTTATTACTTAAATAATGAGAAATTTTTTATTTCTTTTAATAGGAACTTTATTCGGCATCACACTTCTGAAAGCAGATGCAGTATCATGGTTTCGAATGCAGGAAATGTTTCGCTTCCAGGGATTTCAAATGTTCGGGATATTTATGACAGCAATCCCAACCGCTGCGCTAAGTGTTTTTCTTTTAAAAAAATTTAAGATAAAAACTCTTGATGGGAAACCGATAGAGATTGTAAAAAAGGAATTTAATTGGGGTTATGTCTATGGCTCTTTATTATTTGGAGTTGGCTGGGGGCTTACCGGAGCTTGTCCCGGTCCCATCTATGTACAAATAGGCAGCGGACTAACTATTGCGGTTGTCACTTTAATAAGTGCGTTGGCAGGCACATGGGTATACAGTTACCTAAAACCTAAATTGCCACATTGATATATCGCCGAAATCAATATTAATTTTCCAGCAGTCCGTCATTCTTCCACTTTACAAATACATTAATAGTAGAGTCTGATAATTTAGGATGCTTGAAAGGCATAAATCCTTTTTCACCGGGGTTTTTTTGTATGCGGATGATCATAGAATCAATATTTGTTTTTACAGCAAGATAATTATCAAACGCTTTTTTATTTCCTTTTGGAGGAAAATGGCAAGGTGTACAATTCGCTACCATTATAGGCTGTACATTGGCAGTATAAGTAATTTTTGGCTCTTTTGCTTTAGCTGCTTTTTTAGATGATGAACAAAACTGCAAAACAAATGGTGTTATCAGAAGTAATAATACAGATAGTTTTTTCATACTTTCTTCATTTTGATTTTTGGTGAATTATATGAAAAGATATTATTTTTTTAAAATCTTCATCAAGTATTATGCACAATTTACATGAGTGGCAGGAGTTGGTTTAATTTTTGATTCTTATAAGAGAGTAAAATTCAATGTATGTTGTCCATAATTCTTATAATAACTTTTATATCCATCGTAATTCTTTGTATCGGATTTTTTGAAGTAAGAATTCCATTCCTTTCTATATCCATTAAATCATCATACAAAAAAATTACCAGGCATACAAGAAAAATGTTACGAAAGAGGATATGGCATAACCAGATACATAAGGGATTTATGAAACTGCCAACATAATTATTATTAAAGTCACTCACCAACCCCTTTAATTTTTGTACAACTTTTATAAGGCACATCTTTTGTTATCTTCCCCGCATGAGATACATATATTTTACGGCAATCATTTTATTCTGTGCATGCAATACAGGTGAGCAAAACGGGAACACAGTAACCTCTGCAACAGATAGCGGAAAGGTAATTGTACGAACCGATACAATTTATCTTACAAGAAATGCTGATATTACCCCAGCCAATTTCTATAGCGACTTATTTCTCGACAGCGCAACAGTAGACCGGTTCATTCAATCAAAAAAATTACCTGAAGATGAAACAAAAAGCTTCCGCAGTTTTTACAATTACCGTAACCTGCAGTTTGCATGGTTTACTTCACATGGATTTACAGAGCAGGCAAAAGGCTTTTGGAATTTGCAGGACAAGTTTGGCAGTAAAACAGATAAAACATTGCGTAATAAAATGGACACATTGCTCAACATGGATACGTTGATCATCAGCCGATTTGATACATCAATATTAAATACTGAGCTTTCTTTAACAAATGCCTGGTTACAATTTTATAAAACCAATCACGACAAAACCCTGTTCGCCAACCTCTCACCTGAAAAAGCAATACCGGTAAAAAAAGAGAATGCGGTTTCACTGGCAGATACTATGTTACTGCAGCGTAATGATTCTTTAGCAGGTAACAGAGTTTCTCAATATTTTCTTTTAAAACAAAAACTGCAATTGTATAATTCAATTGCAAAACAAGGGGGATGGCGTACGATAATATTTACTGTAAAGCAAATTAAAAAAGGAACTTCTTCACGCACTGTTGTTCTAATTAAAAAAAGATTGCAGTTAACAGGTGATATGAGTGGCGCTGATAGCAGAAATATCTTTAATGATTCACTTGTAACAGCAGTAAAAAATTACCAGCGGCGTAACGGGATGAAGCCCACAGGCATTATCACTGATACATTGATAAGATCGCTGAATGTGCCTGTAGATAAACGTGAACAGCAAATAATAATTAACCTGAACAGGATGCAATGGATGCCTGCCATGCAGGATGCAAATTATATTACCGTAAATATTCCTGATTTTATATTATATGCCTTTGAGAACAACGCAAAGGCTTTTGAAATGCCTGTAGTTGTGGGCAAGGAGGGAACTCATACAACTATGTTCAACGGTAATCTTGATCAAATTGTTTTCAGCCCATATTGGAATATTCCTGCAAGCATTGTTAGAAACGAGATCCTGCCTAAGATGAAAGCCGATTCTGGTTATCTTAAATCAAAGCACATGGAAATTGTTGGCAAAGATGATACGCTTCCAACCATTCGCCAGTTGCCGGGGCAGGATAATGCGCTGGGGAAAGTAAAGTTTTTATTCCCAAACAGGTATGATATTTATTTTCATGATACTTATGCAAAAGATATTTTTAAAAAAGATGTAAGAGCCGTAAGTCACGGATGCATAAGACTGGCAGATGCTGAAAAAATGGCGAACTATCTTTTGCGTAACAACAATGCATGGACACCCGAAAAAATTCATGCTGCAATGAACAGCGGAAAAGAGCAATATGTAAAATTGAATCCCGCTATGCCTGTTACTATCACTTACTTCACAGCATGGGTTGATGAAACCGGACAGCTTAATTTTAGAGATGATGTGTATAGCAATGATAAAAAAATATTTCAAATGATGTTTGGTAATTATGTTTTGTCAACAACATCTTCTGCAAATGATTCATTATTGAAAAAGTGATTTAAAAAGAATTTACATTTTTTAATTTGCAGCACCCAATAAAAACAATAATAGAAATAAAGAATTCAGTGTTCTTTCGTACTTTTCATTATGCAAAATTCTTTTTTGCTTTACGGAGCCAATGGATATACCGGCGAGTTGATTGCACGCTATGCACATGAATATAATTTACAACCCATACTTGCCGGCAGAAGGGAAGAAGCATTGTCGTTGCTCGCTGCAAAACTCAATCTGCCATACAAAGTTATTGACCTAAATGATACACCAACTTTAGTTGCTGCTTTAAAAGAAGTAAAAGTTGTAGTGCATGCAGCAGGTCCCTTTCAGTTCACTGCAAAGCAAATGGTGGAAGCCTGTCTGAAAACCAGTACACACTATCTTGATATTAACGGAGACATTGCCGTGTTTGAAATGCTGAAACAGTATGATGATGCGGCAAAGCAGGCAGGCATTATGATAATGCCGGGTGTTGGTTTTGATGTAGTACCAACAGATTGCATCGCATTATTGCTGAAAAAACTTTTACCGGATGCAGTTAAATTACAATTAGCATTTGCGATGACTGGAAGCGGATTGTCTCATGGCACCGCAACCACTATGGCAAACAGATTAGGCGAAGGCGGTGCAATAAGAAAGAATGGAAAAATTGTTAGTATACCGCTTGGAAAAAAAGGAATGTGGGTTGACTTTGGGATAAAAAAATTATTTGTAATGAGCATTCCATGGGGTGATATTTCAACAGCTTATTTCACAACCGGTATTCCGGATATTGAAACATACGCCGGCGTGCCACCTAAAACATATCGCCTTTTAAAATTGCAGCCATTGTTCAACTGGCTTTTGCGAACATCTTTTATCCGCAACTTTATTAAAAGAAAAATAAACAACAGGGCTCCCGGTCCGTCAGATGAAATGCGAAACAAAGCCACAGCACTTGTATGGGGACAAGTTACCAATGCTGCAGGCAAAACAGCATCAGCAAGATTGAGTGGCCCTGAAGGATATACTTTAACTGTACATAGCACATTACTAATTGTACAAAAAATTTTAGAGGGAAGTGTTGCAATGGGCTATCAAACTCCGGCAAAAGTTTATGGAGAAAATCTTGTGCTGGAAGTACCGGGTGTACAAAGAGAGATAATAAGTGAAGGTTAATCTTTACTCTTCTTTGTTGATTGTCGTTTGAAACTTCTTTCGTAACCCAATAAAATTGAATATCTGTTTTCTGTCAGCCAAGTTGGAAGCCAATAATAAAAATTTAAAAAAAGATTTTTGTAGGCGAATGAAACTTGCGAACCGAATGAAATGTCTTTGCTACTCTCATTGTCAAAATAAATTCTGTCTGATAAACCAAACCAAAAAAAGTCAGCAGGTTTGTAATAGATTTCTCCCCAATGAAAAAATAAGTTGGCATTTTTTTAATGCCGAAAATAACTTGCAGACTGTTGTAAATAAATATTTTCTTGCTGTCATAAATTGATAGGGGAGAAATACCCAATCCTACTTTACCATCGCCTGCCATAACACCCTGCATTAAACGGAACTTCCAATCGTTATGTTTTAAAACTGCTCCGAAATATGAAGAAACATTTTTATCCCAATCATAATTGTACCGTGCTTCTACTGAAAACTTGTTTCTATCATATGAAGCCCAAAATTCAGGTTGAAATCCACGTCACCTCTGGCCTAATGGCACAGAGCTATGATAACTCTGTAAATACTTTGCGCTTATTCTATCTAAACCTAATTAATAAAGCAGAGGATTGTGACATGCCGGTTTTTGATACAACCCTAATTCATGCAACAGCAGTAGTTAAGTTTGCATTGTCTTAATTATTATCAACAATATAAATTATGAGATATGGCATTATAGAAACTATTAAACAATCCTTATTTATATTTCCCGTTTCGTTTGTA
>JADGPX010000110.1 GCA_017882215.1 Chitinophagaceae bacterium
TTTATATAAAAAATATTAAATGAGCTACATAACAAGCATACACGCACGACAAATTTTAGACAGCCGCGGAAACCCTACAGTAGAAGTAGATGTGTTAACAGAGAATGAGCATTTAGGCAGAGCCGCTGTTCCATCAGGCGCAAGCACCGGCGTACATGAGGCAGTTGAGCTTCGTGATAACAATAAAAAAATATACGGAGGCAAAGGTGTATTGAATGCTGTAAAAAATGTAAATGCTTTGTTAGCAGAAAAGCTGGAAGGCTGGGATGTTGCCGACCAAACCGGTATTGATAAAATGATGATTGAACTGGATGGCAGTGAAAATAAAAGTGAACTTGGCGCTAATGCAATGTTAGCGGTTAGTTTGGCTGTTGCAAAAGCTGCAGCTCTGGAGGCTAATCTTCCCCTATATCGCTACATCGGCGGAACGAATGCAAAAGTTTTGCCCATCCCAATGATGAATATTCTAAATGGCGGCGCTCATGCTGATAATAAGATCGACTTCCAGGAATTTATGGTGATGCCGGTTGGTGCATCCTCATTTAGTGAAGGACTGCAATGGGGAGTGGAGATCTTTCATGCATTAAAAACTGTATTAAAGAAGAAAGGATATAGCACTAACGTTGGTGATGAAGGCGGTTTTGCTCCAAACATTCAAAGCAATGAAGAGGCAATTGAAACTGTATTGATTGCTATTGAAACTGCGGGTTATAAAACAGGTTCGCAAATTGCCATTGCTATTGACCCTGCGGTAAGTGAAATGTTTGATAGCGTTTCCAAAGTATACCACTTTCACAAAAGTGATGGAACAAAATTAAGTATAGAAAAGATGGTTGACTTTTGGGGAAGTTGGGTAAATCAATACCCAATAATTTCTATTGAAGATGGAATGGCAGAAGATGACTGGGATGGATGGAAGTTGATTACTGATGTTCTTGGAAAAAAAATACAGTTGGTAGGTGATGATCTTTTTGTAACTAACGTAAACCGTTTACAACAGGGGATTGATAAAGAAATTGCTAATGCTTTATTGGTAAAAGTAAACCAGATAGGAACATTAACTGAAACAATAAATGCAGTTACCCTGGCACAAACAAATGGATATAATACTATCATGAGTCATCGCAGCGGCGAAACAGAAGACACTACAATTGCTGATCTGGCTGTTGCATTAAATTGCGGACAAATTAAAACAGGATCCGCCAGCAGAACAGATAGAATTGCTAAATACAATCAGTTAATAAGAATAGAAGAAATTTTAGCAGAAAGTGCTGTTTATCCAAAAGGAAAAATTAAATTTGGCAAATAACTTATAAAATCAAGTTTTGAGATCCTTAAAAAATATCCCTGCCTGGCTACGAAATAAATACCTGATTACAGGCATTGGCTTTATTATATGGATGCTTTTTATAGATAGAAATGACCTGCCTACTCAATGGAAAAGGGTTAAAGAATTAAAAACTTTACAGCAAAGTGAAAAAAATATGGATAAGCAGATAAGTGATACAAAACAGGAGCTCGAGCTACTTAAAACCAATCCTTCCACCTTAGAAAAATACGCACGGGAAAAGTATATGATGAAAAGAGATAATGAAGATATTTACATCATAAGTACTGCCAAACAGTAAATTTACTGTTGAATGCAATATTTCCTTTTTAAGACCGTTTATTAACTGAATTGGATATAATTTTCTCACTAAAAGCAACTAATCGTGTCTATACACAATTTTACACCGGAAGATCTGGTACAGTACCTGTACAACGAAACATCCCCTCAAAAAACGGAAGCTATTAAAGCGGCTTTAGAAACTGACCGGCATTTAAAGGAAATGTATGATGTAATCGTTTCAGCGCAAAAAAGGCTTGAAGCATTTCAACTTTCTCCCCGTGAGGAAGTAGTAAACAAAATTTTACGTCATGCTAAAAAAGGCAATAGCTGAATTGCACACACACTAAAACAAAACTGCAGAATTAACTTACTTTCGTCCTGCCATCTTTGGCGGGACGTTTTATTTTATGACTAAAAGAGAGCGCTATAAATTCATCATAAATTATTTTCTTATCCATGCTCCGAATGCAGAAACAGAGCTTATTTATGATGGAGCTTATCAATTGCTGGTAGCCGTAATATTATCAGCCCAATGCACCGATAAAAGAATCAATTTAACTACGCCTTCAATTTTTGAAAAATATCCTGATGTTTATGCATTAAGCCAGGCTGATCATGAAGCGTTATTTCAATTGATAAAAAGTGTTTCTTACCCAAACAATAAAACAAAACATCTTATTGGTATGGCTAAGATGGTTGTTGAAAAATTTAACAGGAAAATACCAATGACTGTGGATGAATTAACTCAATTACCCGGCGTTGGAAGAAAGACCGCAAATGTGATTACATCTGTAATTGATGAACAACCAAACATTGCTGTAGATACACATGTATTTCGAGTATCTGCCCGGATCGGTTTAACCTCCAATGCCAAAACTCCTTTGGAAACAGAAAAGCAATTAGTAAAAAACACTCCTGAAGAATATCTTGGAAAGATGCATCACTGGCTGATATTACATGGCAGATATATTTGCGTAGCAAGAAAACCTAAATGTGGAAAATGCGGATTAAGGCCTGTTTGCAAATATTACCACAACGTTATTTTAAAAGAAAATTTAATTGAGAGAGTGAAGGAAGATGATCTATAGAAATTTTTTTATTTCATCTACTAATTCACCTTTTGTTAAGGGTATGCCCATAATTTTATGATAGCCTTTAGCATCAACTAAATATTGATCACGGATAATTTTTATCAGCTGACCATTATTAAGTTCAGGAATTAAAACATGTTCAAAGTTTTTAAGAATGTCTCCAAGGTTTTTAGGGAATGGTCTAACATAACGGAGATGAGCATGGGAAACTTCATGACCTTCTGCCAACAGATCATTCACTGCGCTTTTAATTGCACCATAAGTACTTCCCCATCCAAGCACTAATACTTTTCCTTTTTCCGGACCGTTGTCTAATTTTTGTTCAGGAATATATTCAGCGATCTTATCTACTTTTTCCTGTCTTATTTTAACCATCATCTGGTGGTTATCCGGATCGTAAGAAACATTGCCTGTGATATTTTGTTTTTCCAACCCTCCTACTCTATGCTCTAAACCTGCTGTACCCGGTATAGCCCACGGACGAACTAATTTTTCATCTCTTAAATAGGGTTGAAAACTTTCTTCAAGATGGCCGAGTTCAGTTTTGAAATTAACTTCAATAGGAGGTAATTCATCACTTTTTGGAAAGCGCCATGGCTCGGCGCCATTGGCAATGTATCCATCACTTAAAAATATAACAGGTGTCATATGCTGAACTGCAATTCGTACAGCTTCATACACAGCGCTGAAACAATCACTTGGTGTTGATGCTGAAATTATCGGCATAGGGCATTCACCATTTCTTCCATAATACGCCTGCAGCAAATCACTTTGTTCGGTTTTGGTTGGTAAGCCTGTGGATGGTCCGCCACGCTGAACGTTACAAACAAGCAAAGGAATTTCAAGCATAACTGCAAGCCCCATTGCTTCTGCTTTTAATGCCATACCCGGACCACTGGTAGATGTTACTCCAAGACTTCCTCCATAAGCTGCGCCTATTATAGATGTGATTGCAGCGATCTCATCTTCTGCCTGAAAAGTTTTTACACCAAATGCTTTATGACGGCTTAATTCATGTAAAATATCACTGGCAGGTGTGATGGGATAAGAACCTAAAAATAATTGTAATCCACTTTTCTGCGAAGCAGCTATTAAACCATAAGCCACTGCCTGGTTGCCCATAATGCTGCGATAAATTCCTGCAGGCATTTTTGCTTTTTCTACAGAGTATCTTGTTGTGAAAGTTTCTGTTGTATCTCCAAAATTGTAACCCGCCTGTAAAACTTTTATGTTGCTGTTTAATATGTCTTCCTTCTTGCCAAACTTTTCTTTTAAGAATTGAATGGTATTATCAAGGCTGCGGTTATACATCCAGTATAAAAAGCCAAGTACAAACATATTTTTAGCACGGTCTTTTTCTTTGGTACCCATTCCAAAATCCTTCAGCGCCTCCCTGGTCATTTTGGTTACATCCATCTTTATCACTTCATAGCCTTCTAAACTGCCATTCTCTAAAGGATTTACTCCGTCAGGATAATTTGCAAGGCGTAAATTTCTTGCATCAAAGCCATCAACATTAGCAATGATCTTTCCATTTCTTTTTAATCCTTTTAAATTTGTTTTTAGCGCAGCAGCATTCATTGCGACCAACACATCGCACATATCTCCCGGAGTAAAAATTCTGTCGCTGGAAAATCTAAGCTGAAAGCCGGAAACCCCCGGCAGTGTACCTTGTGGCGCTCTTATCTCTGCAGGAAAATCAGGAAAAGTTGCCACATCAATACCAAGCAAAGCGGTATTATTAGTGAATTGGCTGCCGGTTAATTGCATACCATCGCCGGAATCGCCGGCGAATTTTATTACCACATCCTGTAAAACTTCTTCTTTAGTATCCATCTTAAAATGTATTGCAAATTACTTAAGTTTAGCCGGATTATTTTTATACTATGAAATAGTTAACAATGATTTTTGTCAGGATTATTTAAATTTATATACTTTTAAAATCTAAAATTTAATACCATGGCTTTATTCAAATCAGGTAATCCAGCTTTATCAGAAAAAAATTTTCAAAATACAATTGTTACAGATCCGGCACTGGCAATGACTGTTAGAGGCACATTGAATAAGTTTGGATTTTTGTTTTTAATGGTAATGGGTACAGCTTTTTATTCCTGGAAAGAATTTAATGGTGGTGGCAATGTTGTGCCATTAATTTGGACGGGTGTAATAGGCGGGCTTATTGTTGCCTTTATAATAATTTTTAAAAAAGAGTGGGCGCCATATTTAGCACCTGCTTATGCGCTACTGGAAGGATTATTTTTAGGAGCAATTTCCGCAATGTATAATAACGCCTTCGGACAAAAAGCTCCTGACCTTATTATGAATGCTGTCGGGCTAACATTCGGAACAGCTATTGCAATGTACCTGTTATACAGTTTTAAAATTATCAGGGCTACTCAAAAATTTAAAGCAATAATTATTACCGCTACACTTGGGATAGCCATCTTTTATTTTATTACGTTGATACTTGGAATGTTTAATATCAATGTTTCTTTTCTTTCTCAGGGAACTACCATCGGAATTTTGTTTTCTTTATTTGTTGTTGCCATTGCAGCGCTTAATCTTATCCTGGATTTTGATATGATTGAAAGAGGCGCAGAAGCAGGTGCGCCAAAATATATGGAATGGTACGGAGCATTTGGCTTGCTGGTTACAATTGTTTGGCTGTATCTGGAAATATTGCGCTTGCTTGCAAAGCTTGGCAGCAGAAGGTAATTGTCTGAACCATGATTTATAGGATTAAAAGATTAATGGGAAAGAAACGGATTGTATAATTAAAATGGTAGTACGTTAACGGTGCACATTAAAATCCAGTTAATCCAAAAATCTACCCAAATCATGGTTCAGATAATTTATAATCATAAAAACCTTTGCCGGTTTTTCTTCCCAGCTCGCCGTTTTTTACTTTTTCAATTTGAAGATCGGCAGGTTTAAATCTGTCTGCATTATTAAATGCTTCATACATACTTTGTGATACAGAAAGATTAATATCCATGCCGATAAGATCCATCAATTTAAATGGTCCCATTTTAAAACCAGATGCTTCCATAATAGCATCAACATCTTTAAAAGTGGCAATTCCCTGCTCCACTAATTTCATTGCTTCCAGATAATAATGGCGGGCAACACGGTTTACAATAAACCCCGGAACGTCTTTGCACATCACAGGTGTTTTACCCATTTGCTTACATAATTCGTAAATGGTTTGAGCAACATCTTCGCTGGTTTGTTCTCCTTTAACAACCTCTACCAGCTTCATTAAATAAGCAGGATTAAAAAAATGCATCCCTACAACTCTTTGCGGATGCAAAACTTTTTTTTGAATTTCAGAAACAGAAAGTGATGATGTATTGGTTGCAAAAATTACTTCGGCATGACTTGCCTCGGCAAGTTGGTTGAATAATGCAACTTTTGCGTCGATCTTTTCAATAATGGCTTCAATGATAACATCTGCCAAACAATCATTGATGTCTTTTACAAATTTTATACGCTGATGAATCTGTTCTTTTTCTTCTTCTGATATTTTTTGTTTATCAGTTAAGTATTGAAGATTTTTTTGAATGCTGTCCTTTGCTTTTTCTAAAATACTTTCATTTACATCAAACAAAATTGTATAATAACCACTTTGCGCTGATACCTGTGCAATACCACTTCCCATTGTTCCAGCCCCGCAAATACAAATAGTGTTTGTCTGAACCATGATTTATGGGATTATAAGATTAATGGGATTAAGAATATGTTTTACAAAGCCGTTAAGAATTTAATTATACCGCACTTGTAAACTGCTTCAAAAATCTAAGATCATTTTCACTAAACAAACGAAGATCTTTTATCTGGTATTTAAGCATTGCAATTCTTTCTATACCCATACCAAAGGCAAACCCTGAATATTTATTGCTGTCAATTTTACAATTCTCCAGTACATTCGGATGAACCATACCGCAGCCCAAAATCTCCACCCAGCCTGTATGTTTGCAAATATTACAGCCTTCTCCGCCACATATCAAACAGCTGATATCCATCTCTGCACTTGGCTCAGTAAACGGAAAATAAGATGGACGAAATCGGACCTTAACTTCCTGCCCGAACATTTCCTGTACAAAGAAATAAAGTGTTTGTTTAAGATCAGCAAACGAAACATTTTCTGCAATGTATAAACCTTCTACCTGGTGAAAAAAACAATGTGCTCTTGCACTGATGGTTTCATTACGATATACTCTGCCGGGACAAATAATTCTTATCGGCAATTTTCCCTTTTCCATCTCACGTACCTGTACATTGCTGGTATGTGTACGCAACATCCAGTCAGTTCCGCCAGAGGCAGGATGTGAAATATAAAATGTATCCTGCATATCTCTTGCAGGATGATCTTCAGGAAGATTTAGTGCTGTGAAATTATGCCAGTCATCTTCTATCTCCGGGCCTTCAGCAACTGCAAAACCCAGGCGTTGAAAAATTGAAATGATCTTATTTTTTACTAAGCTTATCGGGTGACGGCTTCCTAAAGGCAAAGCATCACCGGGCAGTGTAAGATCAATTGAGTTGTCAGTTGCCGGTTGACTGTTGTCAGTTGACTGTTTTAATTCTTCGTATCTTTTTTCTGCAAAAATTTTAAACTCATTCAGTATTTGTCCAAACTCCCGTTTCTTTTCATTTGGAACATTTTTCATTTCAGCCATTACGCTTTTAACCAACCCTTTTGTTCCTAAATATTTTATACGAAATGTCTCTGCAGGGTTTTTATCTGCCGAAAATTCAGCGATCTCTTTTTTGTAAGCTTCTACCTGTTGTAACAATTGCTCCATGTTTACAAAAATAAGTTATCAGAATAACTGAATGATAATAAATCTTAAATCAGCAATCTCTCCTGAAAGGAGTTCTTTAAACAAAATCTCAAATTAATCTTTTAGGTTTGTTGCAAATTATACAAATAAGAAATGTACGATCTGCATGAATTTTTAGAGCCGATAAATGTTGCTTCCTTCAATAATGATAAAGGATATAATGACGGACAATTAGCAAACTTTATTTCTGCGTATGAAGATGAACTACCTGACCTTGAAGAAACAGATATTGTTTTTGTGGGCATATACGGACATGAAACAATGAAAGATAGTAATGCCTCAAATGCCATCAGGAAACAATTTTATCAATTGCATTATTGGCATACCGATGTGCAGATCGCAGATATTGGAAACATAAGATCAGGCGCAACAATTAATGATACTTACGCAGCAGTAAAAATCGTTTTGGCAGAATTGCTGAAGATGAATAAAACAGTAATACTGCTGGGCGGAAGCCACGATATCACATTAGCACAATATTTTGCTTATAAAGAATTACAGCAAATTATAGAAGCAAGTGTTATTGATGCTACCATTGATCTGAGAAGTGAATCGAGTATAAGAAGTGAGAATTTTTTAATGGAAATGCTCACAAGTGAACCGAACTTTGTAAAGCATTATAATCATATCGGCTTTCAAAGTTATTTTGTTCATCCACGCATGCTGGAAACGATGGATAAACTCCGCTTTGATTGTTACCGTGTTGGCATGGCAAAAGACAGCATTGAAGAAATGGAACCTGTTATAAGAAATACAAACCTGCTGAGCTTTGATATTTCTGCAATAAAATCGGGCGATGCACCGGCAAACAATTGCAGCCCCAATGGCTTTAGTGGTGAAGAGGCATGCATGCTTACACGATTTGCAGGTATGAGCACTGCGTTAAGCTCCATGGGCATTTATGGTTACGATCCTGGTAATGATGTAAATGAACTAACAGCAAAACAGATCTCACAAATGCTCTGGTATTTTGTGGATGGAAAAAGCCGTAGCAAACAGGAAGCAGTTCTGGAAGATAAACATAATTTTAATGAGTACCACACCGCATTTACAGATATGGATACGGTTTTTGTACAAAGCAAAAAAACGGGCAGGTGGTGGATGCAGCTTCCTGATAAAAAATTGATAGCATGCAGTTATAAAGATTATATAAATGCAAGTAATAATGAGATCCCTGAAAGATGGCTGAGAGCGCAGGAAAGGCAGTGATGTGCTAATGTGCTAATGTGCTGATGTAAAAATTAAAATTGTTTATAGTTGAATAAAGGTCTGATGTTGAAAAGTAAAAATATAATGTCGAATTTCTTCTCATGCTTGACCTCCCTCTCTGAAGGAGAGGGAATGAGGGTGAGGCTTTTTATTTTTCTTTTCTTATTCTCCTCCTGCTCTGTATCTAAACAAATATCAAAACAAGCCAATACATTTTTATTGCAGGATTCTGCAATAATGCAGGGACATATTGGGATAAGTATTTATGAGCCTGCAACAGGAAAGTTTTGGTACAATTACCAGGCTGAAAAATATTTTGTACCGGCAAGTAATACAAAACTTTTCTC